>CAZOWC010000005.1:0-26353 GCA_964583375.1 uncultured Flavobacteriaceae bacterium | reverse complement strand
TGTAAGTATACACGACAACCTCAAATTTTTAGAGGACAATAGTTTTTTATGGACGAGCGAGCGAGACGGCTTTAACCATATTTATCACTATGAACAAAACGGAAAGTTAATCCGTCAATTGACCAAGGGACCATGGGAAGTAACTTCTCTCTACCTAGCTAATCAAAAACTAAAAGAATTGTATTATCAATCGGTTGAAGGCGGAAGTACAGATCGTAGGGTTTACGCGGTTAAATTAAACGGAAAAGGCAAACGCCTCATTCAAGGGGCCAAAGGCACCAATGGGGCCTCATTTAGCGCTGACGGGAGTTATTATATACATTCCTTTTCAGATGAGCAAACCCCACCAAAATTTAGCCTCTACCAAACAAAGAATAACCGACTTTTGAATTTGATTTTAGACAATAAAGGTTTAAAAGATAAAATCGACGAATTTGGGTTTTCAGACCGTGAATTTTCTACAGTAACTATTAACGGCGAACAACTCAATACATGGATGATCAAACCTGCAGACTTTGACCCTTCAAAAGAATACCCTCTTTTACTTTTTCAATATTCAGGACCCGGTTCACAGCAAGTGGCAAACAGATGGGGAGATCAACTTTTGCTATGGCACAAAATGCTTGCAAATCAAGGATATATTGTCGCTTGTGTTGATGGACGAGGAACAGGATTCAAGGGAGCAGCATTTAAAAAAGTGACCTATCTAAATTTAGTAAAATACGAGTCCTTGGACCAAATAGCTGCGGCCCAATACTTTGGGAATCTATCCTTTGTAGACAAAGATCGAATTGGTATATGGGGATCGAGCTTTGGTGGACATATGGCAGCGCACTGCTTGCTTAAAGGGAATGATGTTTTTTCAATGGCAATTGCTGTGGCGCCAGTGACCAACTGGCGTTTTTACGACACTATTTACACCGAACGTTTCATGCGAACACCTCAAGAAAACCCTGAAGGCTATGATTTAAACTCTCCTTTAAATTATGCGGATCAACTCCAAGGAAAGTTTTTAATCATTCACGGTTCTGCAGATGATAATGTCCATGTTCAAAATACCATGAGAATGGTAGAGGCATTAATTCAAGCGGATAAGCAATTTGAATGGATGATTTATCCAGATAAAAACCACGGAATCTTTGGTGGGAATACACGAAAACATCTCTATACTAAGATGACCAACTTTATTTACAACAATCTTTAATTTATGATACAGTCAAACATTCACTCAGAAACAAAAACAATTTTTGGTCATCCACCAGGGCTGTACGTACTCTTTTTCACAGAATTATGGGAACGCTTTTCATATTATGGGATGCGTGCTTTATTCACCCTTTTTCTAGTTGCTAAGACCCAAGGAGATAATCCTGGATTTGGTTGGACCAATACAGAAGCTATTGCACTATATGGTTGGTATACGATGCTCGTTTATTTGGCGTCTGTTCCTGGGGGATGGATTGCGGACAATATTTTAGGACAGAAGAAAACAGTACTCTTAGGAGGGGCATTACTGTGTATCGGTCATACCATACTTGCTTTTGATACTGAATTTAGTTTTTATCTGGGTTGTTTTTTTGTTATTCTTGGAGTTGGAGGACTAAAGCCCAACATTTCTTCTATGGTTGGAGGGCTCTACCCAGCAGGTGATGAACGTAGAGATTTAGGTTTTTATATATTTTATATGGGGATTAACATTGGTGGTTTTACCGCACCTTTACTTTGTGGATGGATTGGTGAAACTTTCAATTGGCATTACGGATTTGGCCTTGCTGCCATTGGAATGTTAATAGGTCAAATTACCTATATGTATGGACAAAAGTACTTGGTTGGTATAGGTGATTTTATAGGAAAGGCTTCCCATCCAGAAAATGAACTCCGAACAAGAAAGCTAACTTCCATTGAAAAGGATAGGGTCAAGGTGCTGTTGATTTCATTTTTACTAATTATCGTTTTTTGGGGAGCATTTGAACAAGCAGGAGGATTGATGAATTTATATGCCAAGCAAAAAACAGACCGGATGTTGATGGGAATTGAAGTACCAGCCTCCTGGTTTCAATCGCTAAACTCCTTTTTTATTATAACCCTTGCGGTAGGGGTAGGTGCTTTTTGGATGAAAATGAAATTGAAAGGAAAAGAGGCCTCTTCCCTGTATAAAATTGCCATAGGGATTATCATTATGGGCTGGGGATTCCTCTTTATGCGATTTGCAGCTGCAGACTATGAGCTCTTTGGCAAATCTGCCATGTACTGGCTAGTCTTGGCTTATTTATTTCATACCATAGGCGAACTATGTGCTTCACCGGTTTCACTTTCTTATATTACCAAACTGGCACCAGTCAAATATGCGGCTTCCATTATGGGACTTTATTGGGCTGCTACAGGGCTTGGGAATAAACTCGCAGCAAGCATAGGAGGCTTTGCAGAAACAGCAGGAGAAAAACAGATTTTTACTGGAATTTTTATTTTTTGCACAGTAATTGGGGTTTTGGTATTGCTTTTGCTGAAACCATTAAAACGATTAGCTCACGGAGCAGAGGATTTAATAGAAGCAAAATAAAACGTATTTTAAAAAAAATATCCCCAAGATATAAAGTTTATGAAAAAACCATTTCTCTTATTACTAATACTTCTTGCAAGCTTCAATTTTATTAAGGCTCAAAAAATTGAGTGGATGACTTTAGCACAAGCTATGGAAGCTCAAAAGGCTGAGCCCAAGAAAATCTTTATGGATGTTTATACCGATTGGTGTGGCCCGTGTAAATTATTGGACAAAAATACCTTTCAAAACCCTGATGTGTCCAGCTATATAAGTGAACATTATTATGCGGTAAAGTTTAATGCAGAAGGACAAGAAGAAATCAATTTTTTTGATCAAACTTTTACAAATCCCAATTATGATCCAAATCGTAAAGGGAGAAACGCAACCCACCAATTTACCCAATTCCTTGGAGTCAAAGGATACCCTACCATGGTTTTCTTTAGCGAAAATGGAGACCCCATTATGCCTGTTGTGGGCTATCAAAAGCCACAACAACTAGAATTGTTTTTAAAAATGATCAAACAAGGAGATTATCAGATTTTTTCCAAACCTGAAGATTTCGAAAACTACAGAAAGACATTTAGGCCAAAATTTAGAGGTTAATTCGCAAAGCGCCTTTTTCTCTTGTATTGTAAATTCTATTGATTGTTCGATACAGGTTTTTTTATTAGAGCTAAATTCCAAGGAGCATTACTCCCATCAGCAAACCATTCTATATGAAGTAAATGATTTTGAGCTGGAAGTGAAGTATCCTTGAAAAATAAATCAGCCCTAATTTTACACTTTTTGAAACGAAAATGAGAGAATAAGGATCGGACACCCCAAAGGTAAATAGAGCTATAGGTATGAAAAGTGGAGAATTGGGAATCTACAAAAAGAAAAAGATAATTTTAAAGTAGGGCTTTGTAAATAAGTGCAGCTGTTTTATTACTAACCCCTCCAGTTCCTAATAAAGAAGTCAATTTTTGATATTGTTCTTGTAGAGCACTATCTTTTGAAATCAATAATTGATTCAGCTCTTTTTCTAGTCTTTTTAGATTGCATTTTCCCTGGATCAATTCCAGTACAACTTCACGATCTAAGATAAGATTGACAAGAGAGATATACTTTAATTTGAGTATCTTTTTAGCAATCCAGTAGCTGAGGTAACTGCTCTTGTAGCAAACGAGTTGAGGAACTTGAAAAAGAGCAGTTTCTAAAGTAGCAGTGCCACTTGTTACTAATGCTGCTGAGCTATGTTGAAGTAAATCATAAGTAGTATCAGAAATAATTTTTACAGACGTATTTTCTGTGAATAGTTTATAAAAAGCTGTTGAGATACTTGGAGCAGCGGCAATTGCAAATTGATAGTCTTTAAACTTGGCGGCTAATTGGACATAAAGAGGAAGCATTTTTCTGATTTCCTGAACACGACTACCAGGGAGTAAAGCGACTATGGGTTTATTTTCTTCTAATTGATGAGATGAAATAAAGTCTTTCTTTTTTGGGTGATTTGGTATATAATCCATCAAAGGATGCCCTACATAGTAAACCTTAAACTGATGCTTATCCTCAAAAAATGGTTTTTCAAAAGGGAGTATCACGTAGAGTGCATCGATGCAATGCTTAATTTTTTGAACTCTGTTTTCTTTCCATGCCCAAACTTGCGGGCTGATGTAGTAGTGGTTTTTAAAATTTTGAGACTTTGCCCATTCTGCTATACGCAAATTAAATCCTGGATAGTCAATATAAATAATAACGTCTGGTTGAAATAGAATAATATCTTGTTTACAGTAACGTATATTGTTTAATATTGTGGGTAGGTATCGAACAACTTCCCAAAAACCCATAAAGGCTAAATCTTTAAAATGCTTCACTAACACAGCACCTTCTTTTTCCATTAGGTCTCCACCCCAAGCTCTAAATTCTGCTTTTGTATCTAGCTTTTTTAATGCAGCAATAAGATAAGAACCGTGTAAATCACCAGATGCTTCCCCAGAGATAAGGTAGTATTTCACGAGTAAAATAGATTAATTAATTTTTAAAAGCGCTATAAATAGAACAGTAAGCATCGATATAGCAACTATCCCAGCAGCAAAAGGAACCTTATTTTTTCTTAAAGAGATAAAGAATAATGGAAGATTAATTAAAGCGGCAATTGAAATCAAGCCTCCCAGCCTTTTTTGTTCGTATAAATAGACGAAAGAATCTTCCAAAGAAGCATCAGACAAGAAAAAAATCAGCATGATGATGCCAAAACTTGTCCATAGAAAGCCAGTTAAAATGCCCCAAAAAAAGTACTTGTCTTTTATAAATTCCATGTGTTCAGTTGCTGAATACTATGATGAGCGGTGAAATCAAATTGGGTGGGTACTATGGATACATATCCTCCTTTTAAAGCCCACTCATCGGTGTCTTCTCCTTTGTCCTCATTGACAAATGAACCAGACAGCCAATAATATTCTCTACCCATAGGGTTGGTTCTTTTATCAAATTTTTCAACCCACTTCGCCTTGGCTTGTCTACAAATTTTGATTCCTTTGATTTCCTCTTCTTTGAGTTTTGGGAAATTGACATTCAATACTACACCTTTTGGGATTCCATTTGTCAATGCTTCAGTAGTTATTTGTTTGACAAATGTTCTCAACGGACTAAAGTCGGCGTTCCAATTAAAGTCCAAGAGCGAAAACCCAATGGCAGGAATTCCTTCGATTCCAGCTTCCATTGCAGCACTCATTGTTCCAGAATAAATAACATTGATTGAAGAATTAGAGCCATGATTGATGCCTGAAACGCAAAGGTCTGGCTTACGCCCTATTAGTTCATTAACAGCGAGTTTTACACAATCAGCAGGTGTGCCTGAGCAACTGTATTCTATTTGAGGACCGTCTGTTACAGTAATTTTTTCGCAATGCAGGGTGGAGTTGATGGTAATAGCGTGTCCCATAGCGGATTGTGGGCTATCAGGAGCAACAACAACAACTTCCCCAATCTCATTCATAATCTCTATAAGTGTTCTGATTCCTGGAGCGGTAATACCGTCGTCGTTGGTTACTAAAATTAAAGATCTTTTTTTCATACTAATCTTATACTGCTAAGGTAAGGAAACTTTTCAGCCTGTCCCTTTATTTGCAAATCCAAGATTAAAGAATTTACCTAACTTTATTTTATCTTTAAAAGAATACAATCCCAAGTATTAGACTAGCAAGGGAAAACTGTAAAAACCCTTTAAGATTTGAGGTTTTTCCTTCTAGTGTTTCGTGATTATAAATATTCCACCTAATCAAGGATTCTCCATCTTCTGAACTGTTTACATCCCCACTAAAAGTAAAAGTATGGGCTACTGAAAATTCTAAATATAATATAAAAACAAGTGTTGAGAAAAGGGGCCTTTTCATAACAATTGAAGTAAATGAACTTCATTTTATAAACACATTTAATACTGTGATATTATCGATTTAAAAATTATGTAAATACTATGGAGACTCATTTCTTTTGGTTTTAAAAGAATATTAACACAACTAAATTCAATTATGATTATATTTAGGGGCTATGAAATTAACACAAACGCCTATGAAATCTTTTATATGGCTCTTTTCGCTTATACTAGTCAGTGGATTACTATTTGGGTTCAACTTAAAAAATGAAGACCCCAATAAAGACAAACTTTTACTAGAAATCATTTCATATGTTCTGGAACGAGGGCATTACAGTCCCAAAGAAATCAATGATGCTTTTTCGGAAAATGTATACATGGATTATTTGAATAACCTTGATGGACAGCATCGTTTTTTTCTTCAATCAGACATTAATACTTTTGAATCCTACAAGTATAAAATTGATGATCAAATAAAAAATGCCGAGCTCATCTTTTTTGATTTAACCTACAAAAGACTTATTGAACGAATGGATCAAGTGCAGGATTTTTACAAAGAACTTCTAGAAAAGCCTTTTGATTTCAACCAAAAAGAAGAAATTGATTTAGATTTTGAAACAGCACCTTATGCATTGAATACATCTGAATTAAAAAAGCTTTGGAGAAAGAGATTTAAACTCAATGCACTTCAAAACTTTACCTCCAAAAAAGAAGACGAAAGTAAACAGGCGGAAAAAGACTCTACCTATACCGTTTCTTCTGATGTAGACCTCGAAATTCAATCGAGGGGAGACATCGAAGAGAATATGGGTTATCTATTTGAAAACTACAATGAACTGAAGAGAAAAGATTGGTTTTCTATTTTTGTAAACTCCGTAGTGGTTCAGTTTGATCCCCATACATTTTATTTGGCTCCTAGTGATAAAGATCGATTTGATACCAGTATGTCTGGAAAATTTGAAGGAATTGGCGCCCGTCTAAACAAAAGAAATCAGCAAGTAAAAATTGTAGAAATTATTTCTGGTGGTCCTGTATGGAGAGACGAACTTCTAGAAGTTGGTGACGTCATAATGAAAGTAGGTCAAAAGGGCGAAGAGCCGGTTGATATCTCAGGAATGGTATTAGATGATGCCGTTAAATTGATCAAAGGCCCTAAGGGTACACAAGTTTATTTGACAATAAAGAGGGTGGACGGGACTGTTGAGGTTGTAACTGTAACACGAGATGTAGTTGTACTTGAAGAGACTTATGCGCGTTCTTCGTTAATCAAAGATTCAACAGGGACTTATGGTTTGATTGAGCTTCCAAAATTTTACATCAACTTTCAAGATTATACCGAACGAAATGCAGCTACGGATGTAAAGAAAGAACTGGAACAGCTTAAACAGAAAAATGTAAAAGGAATTATACTTGATCTTAGAAATAATGGTGGAGGATCGTTAAAAACAGTAGTTGATATGACGGGTTATTTTATTGAAGAAGGTCCTGTGGTTCAAGTTAAAAGTACAGGAGGAAGAAAAGAGGTATTGAAAGATACTGATCCAAGTGTTGTTTGGGACGGACCCTTAGTTATTTTAGTAAATGAATTTTCAGCTTCAGCCTCTGAAATTTTAGCTGCGGCATTACAAGATTATAATCGAGCAATTATTTTGGGGAGTCAGCAAACTTTTGGAAAAGGAACTGTCCAAAATATTATTGATCTCAACAGAATGATTTCTGGAGGGACTTATGGAGATCTGGGAGCACTCAAGGTTACAACAGATAAGTTTTACAGAATTAGTGGATTGTCAACTCAACTAGAAGGGGTTAAAAGCGATATTGTTTTTCCTGACCGATATGCTCAGGTTGATATGGGAGAAAAAGATCAAGACAATCCCTTATCCTGGGATAGAATTACACCAGCTTCTTATAATCCATTACCCCGATTCAGTAATTACGACTATTCTGTAGAACGGAGTAAACAACGACTGAAAGAAAATCCATTTGTTGCCTTAATTGAAGACCAAGCCGCATGGATCAAAGAACAACAAGATGACTCGCGCTATTTTTTGGATTATGAATCTTATGAAAATGAAAGAGAGTCTGATAAAAAATATTCCGATCGTTTTAAGAAGATCTCTGAATTTGAATCAAATCTTGAATTTCAGTGGTTACCTGAGGCAGCTTCGACTCAAAAACCAAATGAGGATCTGATTGAAAAACGAGAACGCTGGCAAAAATCACTAAAGAAAGACCTTTACATTTCAGAGGCCGTTGAAATTCTCAAAGATCTTTCTAATAAAATCAATAACGGCAAGCCGATAGCCCAAGTAAAAGATTAATTATAGCTGTTTTGGAATTCAAACGCTTTTTAGAGGATTTCAAAAGTGACAGTTGGGCGGTTGGAAGTACACTCTTCATATTGTTTATATCGTTTTGTGCTGTTTTTGCCTATGTTTTGGCACCAGACAAAACAAAATTTGCTAATCAAATGCATTTGTCTATCCACTCTAAATCTCCTGGATTTTCCTGTAAAATGTTAGTAATTCCAAAAACGAGTCAAGAAAGTCAATCCTCAGTTTTTTATGGTAAAATCAATGCAAATGAAGAAATTCCAATTAGTGAAATTCGCTGGTCAGATTCAAGCCTTGAGTACAAGAGGTACGGAAATGCAACAAACTATTTTGAAAAGGTTTCATTTGATCAGTTTTCAGCTTCTTCTGATAAAACAGAAATTGAAGAAAGATACCTTTATGAAAAGCAATTTTTATTAGGGACTGATAAGTACGGGCGTGACTTGTTGAGTAGATTACTTGTGGGATCACGTATTTCAATATCCATAGGTTTTGTAGCAGTCTTTATTTCTTTGGTTGTAGGAGTTTTCTTTGGTGCGGTAGCTGGCTATTTTGGCGGTTGGACAGATCGTTTAATACTTTGGCTGATCAATGTAGTTTGGTCTATTCCCACTTTGTTGATGGTAATTGCAATCACCTTAGCTCTTGGTAGAGGATATTGGCAGGTTTTTGTGGCAGTTGGACTAACCATGTGGGTTGAGGTAGCGCGCCTGGTTAGAGGTCAAGTAAAGTCTATAAAAGAAGAACTTTACATTCAGGCAAGTAACGCCTTGGGATTTTCTAAAACAAGAATTTTAATAAGTCATATTTTACCCATGGTTGTGGCTCCTTTAATTGTAATATCTGCAGCTAATTTTGCCAGCGCAATATTGATGGAGAGTGGATTGAGTTTTTTAGGTATAGGGGCACAGCCACCGATGCCAAGCTGGGGGGGCATGGTAAAGGACCATTTTAGATATTTACTTTTGGGTAAACCTTATCTAGCACTTCTGCCAGGTTTGGCAATTATGAGTTTAGTACTTGCCTTCATGACACTTGGCAATAGTTTAAGGGACATTCTAGATGTGAGAAACTAAGCTAGGACAAGCGGTTGTAATCGAAATTTAGGTAAATAAAGAGCATTAGACTAAATGCCATTAAACTGGATCCTCCATAGCTAATAAAAGGCAAAGGAATGCCTACAGTAGGTACCAGTCCCAAAGTCATTCCAACATTGATAAAAAATTGAATAAACAACATGCCAGCAAATGCATAAGAAAACATTCTTCTAAAAGCACTACTCTGTTTTTCTGCACGGTAAATAACCCTAAAAATTAGAATAGTAAAAAGTAAAATTATAAAACTACTCCCCAAAAACCCCCACTCTTCTCCAACAGTACTAAAAATATAATCAGTGTGTTGTTCAGGCACAAAATCACCTTTGGTCTGAGTTCCGTTTAAATAGCCCTTACCTGAAAAGCCTCCTGAACCAATAGCAATTTTTGATTGATTAATATTATACCCAATCCCTCGAGTATCAGTTTCCAAACCTAGAATAATATTAAAACGATCTCGATGACGTTGTTCAAAAATAGAATTGTAGATGAAGTCAACAGAATAAGAGAAGACGACACAAATACTAAAGGTAACAATGAATGGGTTTAATTTTTGGTTTTTTATTAAACCAAATATGACTAGAGTAATAAGCGCAATGCTTATGCTTACAATCAAAGGTTTGAAAAGTAAGGTAAAAATAAAAACAACAATAAGCCCAAGACCAAATAGCAACCATCGTAAATCTAGACCTTCTCGAATCAACACAAAGAAAAGTCCAAAAAACACTAGGGCAGATCCAGCATCGGGTTGAAGAATAATCAACATTACAGGAGTTAAGATAAAAAGAAAGGCCTTTATTAGGTCATTTCTTTTTCGCACATCTTTTTGGAAACCACTTAAAAACTCTGCTACAACCAGAGCGGAAGTAATTTTTGTGAATTCAGCAGGTTGTAATCCGAATCCACCGATATTATACCATGATGTAGCACCAGAAATTGTTTGTCCAAAAATGAATAACCCAACCAAACTAAAAATAGATATTCCATAAAAAATATAGGAAAAGTGTTCAAAGAAATTTGACTTGACATAAAGGATAAAGGGCATCGTAATAAGGCATGCTATAAAAATCCAGAGTTGTTTACCTGCAATACTTGAAGGATCCCATATGCTTAAAGCACTATCAATAAAAGTAGTAGAGTAGATATTGATTACACCAAAGCTTACTAAAGCGATATAGGTCAGTAAACTCAACCAATCTAGTCGAAAAAGAAGACTGTTATTCATTGATCTCGAATGGCTTACCGGATAAGGGCTTTAAGTACTCGCTCTGTAAACTACCATTGAGCATTCTATTTTCAAGCCAAGTTCTTTTAACCTTTCCTTTTAAATACTTTTCAATCATTAAACTTGCAATAGGTGCAGCCCAGCGTGCACCCCAATAGCCATTTTCTACAAATACAGCAAGTGCAATTTTTGGATTTTCCTTTGGAGCAAAGGCGACAAATATAGAATGATCGGTAAGTTGGGTTTTTTTACCATTGAGTCGAATAAAGTTTTCTGCAGTTCCCGTTTTTCCGCAGACTTCTATTCCGGGAATTTTTGCTATCCTAGCTGTTCCTCTCTCCACCACTTTATGCATTCCCTCAATGACTGTTTCGAAATGACGAGGTTCAATTAAAGTATAATTTTTGGTATATAAAGAATCTTGAACTGTTTGATCTTTTGGGATGGTGAAATGGGGTTTTATATAATATCCTCGATTGGCAATTGCTGCAGTAAAGTTTGCCATTTGGATCGGTGTGGTCAGAACCTCACCTTGCCCAATTGCATTGGAAATGATTGTAGTTGGACCCCACCTTCCTTTCGAATACCATCTATCGTAATAGGAGCTACTTGGAATAAAACCTCTTTTACCTATGGGCAAATCATAGCCAAGATAATTTCCCAAACCAAATTTTTCCAAATGGGTTCTCCAGCGGTCTAGTCCATCAGCAGCAGTAGAGTCTTTCTCAATGATTCTTTTATAAGTTTTAGCAAAAAAACTATTACATGAGTTATAGATTCCTCTGAGCAAATTGTTAGAGGTACCTATTGGACAATGACACTTCATAAACGCCCCTCTAGCATAAAAATGTCCTTGGTTACAGGAAAATTGTGTAGAAGGAGAAATTACATTTTCTTGAAGTGCGATGAGTGCATTAAGTGTTTTAAAAGGTGATCCAGGAGAATACTCAGCTTGCAAACCCCTGTCGAACAAAGGTTTTGACACACTATCATTGACCAAGGCTCTAAAATTTTCTGATCGCCTACTACCAAGCAGTAAATTAGGATCATAACTGGGCGCTGTTACTAGAGCCAATATTTCACCACTGGAGGGTTCAATAGCAACTATCCCACCTCTTTTATTTTGCATGAGTGAGGCACCATAACTTTGAAGCACGGCATCAATTGTTAAAGTCAGGTTGCTAGGAGCCCCAGGGGCAGTATCAAAAGATCCATCTTCATACGACCCAATGATTCTGTTAAAACGATCTTTTTGAAAAAACTTAAATCCCTTTTTCCCTCTAAGTAAATCCTCATAGGCTTTTTCAATTCCTTGACGACCAATCATTTCCCCTAAATCATAATCTGTTTTATTTTTTAACTCAGATGGATTTATCTCACTGGTATATCCTAAAATATTTGATGCAATAGGTGATGAATAATCTCGAATTGTTTTTTTCTGAAAATAGAAACCGGTGTACTTCCAAATTTTCTCTTTAAACAAAGCTTGCCTCTCTTTACTTATTTGACGGGAAATGACCGAAGGTCTTTTGGAGGAAAAGTGCTTGGCTTTCTGCAAACTACTTATAAGTTCTTCTTTAGAAATTTCTAAAAAAGAAATCAATTCTAGCGTATCAAAAGAAAAGGTATTTTCAGGGATTACCATCAAATCATACACCGGTTGATTTGCGACCAGTAAGGCTCCATTCCTGTCGTAAATGAGTCCTCGGGTCGGATATATAGGTCTTTTTTCTAAGGCGTTGTTGAGAGAAAGTTCACTGTAATTTTGATTGAAAATTTGCAAAGAGACCAATTGAAAAAGGAATAACAAAGAACTACCTAAAGTAAAACTCAATAAAACGAATTTTCTAATCATTTTTTGTTTGGGTAAAAACTTAAAGTTATACCTATTAAAATTAATGAAAATATTGAAGTAAGTATTGTGTTTTTAGCAATAAGGGAAAGGGCTTCCCAGCTAAAATACACCAAAGTGAAATACAAGCTATGGTGAAGTAATACTAAAAGCAGAAGATAAATCAGCTTGTTAAGAGTTCTAGAATCGCTAAAATAGCTTTGAGGAGTTTCTATAGTGACTCCAAACGCATAACGAATAATTAGTGGTCTTAAGAACCCTACGGTTAATGTAGCAATTGTATGTGCACCCCCAGTTTGAGACAGAAAATCAATTAAGAAACCAAGTAGAAAAGCAAGACCTATAAGTACAGTTTGTTCGCTTTCGAATCGGTAAACAAAGAAAAAAAGTAAATAGAGCATTGGATTAATTTCCCCAAAAATGTGGAGATGATTAAAAACCATAACTTGGGCTAAAACTAAAAGGATAAAGGAAATAGCAGGAACTAAAGAAATTATTTTCATTGAGGCAATTTCTTTTGAAGTGATTGTAGTTCTTGAAAGTCAATATTTTCTAAGACATACACATAGTAAATTTGAGAGAGATCTTCAAAAAGCTCAACGTCTATTGAATAGTAGCCACTCCCTTCAATTTTATCTAGTCTAGTAATTTTTCCTATTGGAATACCCAATGGGAAATAAGAGGACATACCACCTGTAATTAGAGTGTCACCAATTTTGATATTGGCATTTGAAACAACATCTTCAACTCTAAATTCATGTGGTTTTTTTCCGGACCATACTAATGATCCAAAAGCAGGACTTTTAGTTGCTCTTACATTGATTTTCAAGTCCTGATGTAATACGGAAATTACATTAGCATAATGGTCAGTTACTGAATGCACAACTCCAATAATTCCATTATTAGAAATAACACCCATTTCAGGTTTTACACCATCTATTGAACCGATATCTATGGTCAGATAGTTACGCTGATTTTGAAAACTATTTTTAAGAACACGAGCTTTTTTTACGTTAAAAGGGAAGCGCTTGGTTTTTTTTAATGCAGCCGGATATAGAAGGATTTCAGACGAAATCAATTCATTAACCTTAAGCCGTTTATTTTCCTCGAGCAATTGTTGATTTACTATGCTCAGCTTGAAATATTGACTGATTCCATCTCTGGCAGCATAGAGCTTTGAGGAAAAGAAAAAACCGTATTTTTCTATATTGTATTCGTGAAATGGACTCCGATTATAGGCAAATGAGATCGCAAGGCCGAGTAGGAAATAATAGAGAATGGGATTTCTAAATTGGAGAAGCGCATTGAGAATTCGCTGCATACCAAACTTATTTGATCAAAACGGTTTTAAATCGCTCAGTATTTTTTAATGCAATTCCAGTGCCGCGAACTACAGCTTGAAGTGGATCTTCAGCAACGTAAATGGGTAGATCTGTTTTTTGGGAAAGACGTTTGTCTAATCCTCTTAAAAGTGCTCCTCCCCCAGCAAGGTAAATCCCGGTATTGTATATATCAGCGGCTAATTCAGGCGGAGTTTGTGACAGCGCTTCCATAATAGCATCCTCAATTCGTAAAATTGACTTATCCAAAGCTTTTGCAATTTCTGCATGGTTAACGACGACTTGTTTTGGCTTGCCGGACAGAAGGTCCCTTCCTTGAACAGACATTTCTTCTGGTGGGTTGTCTAAGTCTTCAAGGACACTTCCAATGATGATTTTGATTTTTTCAGCAGTTCGCTCACCTACATAAAGATTGTGTTTGCTTCGCATATAGTTGACGATATCGCTAGTAAATATATCACCTGCTATTTTAATTGACTTATCACATACAATACCTGATAGTGCAATAATTGCAATTTCTGTGGTTCCACCACCGATATCAACAATCATATTTCCTTTGGGTTGCATAATGTCAATTCCAATTCCAATTGCCGCAGCCATGGGTTCGTGGATGAGATAGACTTCTTTCCCGTTTACCCTTTCAGCAGATTCTTTTACAGCGCGCATTTCTACTTCTGTAATTCCTGAAGGTATACAGATGACCATTCGCAGTGAGGGCGAAAAAAACTTACGGTTTAAACTGGGAATACTTCTGATCAAGCGATTGATCATTTGCTCTGAAGCATTAAAATCTGCAATTACTCCATCTTTTAAGGGTCTTACAGTTCGAATATTTTGGTGGGTTTTTCCTTGCATCATTTTGGCTTCTTGACCAATAGCAATTACTTTATTGGTCGTTCGGTCGATTGCAACAATGGAAGGACTGTTCACAACTACTTTGTCGTTATGAATGATAAGGGTGTTTGCTGTGCCTAAATCAATAGCAATTTCGTCTGTAAAAAATCCCATTTGTCCTTAAAGTATTTTATAAAATTATGAATTAATGTTTAAAGTGACGTGTTCCTGTGAAAACCATTGCCATTTTGTGTTCGTCACAATAGGAAATAGAGTCTTTATCTTTAATGGATCCCCCTGGTTGAATTACTACCTGGATGCCTTCTTTATCTGCAATTTCTACACAGTCAGGGAACGGGAAAAAAGCATCACTCGCCATAACAGCCCCATCCAATTTAAAACCGAAACTTTTGGCCTTATTGATTGATTGGTGCAAGGCATCTACTCTTGATGTTTGTCCAGTACCTGAAGCGAGTAACTGCTGTCCTTTAGCTAAAATGATAGTGTTGGATTTGGTGTGCTTACAGATTTTTGAAGCAAAAATTAAATCGTCAACCTCAGAGGAGGTAGGCTCAACTTTAGTCACATTTGTCAAGTCTTCTTTTTGATCTGTTTTAGTGTCTTTTTCTTGGACAAGATAACCGTTTAAACAAGTTCGAATGGTTTGATTCGACATAGAGGTCTCTTTTTGGATGAGGAGAATTCTGTTTTTCTTTTTTTTCAATAACTCAAGAGCCTCAGCTTCAAATTCAGGGGCAATTACAACTTCGCAGAATAATTCATGGACAGCTTGAGCGGTTTCCAAATCTATAGGTTTATTAGAAATCAATACTCCACCAAAAGCGGATACGGGATCAGCTGCAAGTGCATCTTTATAAGCTCTAGACAATTTATCTCTTACAGCAAAGCCACAGGCATTGTTGTGTTTTAAAATGCCAAATGCCGGTTTTCCATCGTAAAACTCCAGCATCAAATTAACAGCTGCATCAATATCCAATAAGTTATTGTATGAAATTGCCTTACCGTGAACTTGCTTTAATAAATCCTCTAAAACACCAAAGAAATATCCGTTTTGATGAGGATTTTCACCGTAGCGTAAAATTTGAGAGTCCCCTACACTTAGTTTTAAGCGGTCGTTTTTATCATCAAAATGATTGAATATTGCAGAATCATAGTGTGAGGATGTGTGAAAGGCTTTTACAGCAAATTCTTTTCGAGTCTCTAGGTTTGGTGATCCATGAAATGATTTAAAAATCTCAATAAAAGAAGCGTAATCCTCTTTGTTTGAAATGCAAAAAACATCGTTGAAATTTTTAGCTGCTGCTCGAATTAAAGCGATGCCCCCAATGTCAATTTTCTCGATTATTTCATTTTCCGAAGCATTGTCAGCTACAGTTTTTTCAAATGGATAAAGGTCAACTACGATTAAGTCCAAGGCTGGAATTTCATAGGTTTCCAATTCAGCTTGATCACTCGGGAGCTGACTTCGATTAAGAATACCTCCAAAGACTTTAGGATGTAAGGTTTTTACTCGTCCTCCGAGAATTGAAGGATACCCCGTTAAATCTTCTACAGCATTCACCTCGTGACCCAAATTTCGAATAAAGGTTTCTGTTCCGCCCGTAGAATAGAGCTCAACACCTTGATCTACTAAAAGATTGATTAAAGGTTCTAATCCTGTTTTATCAAAGACAGAGATCAATGCCGTTTTTATTTTCTTTTGACTCATAGCTTAAATTTGTTTCAATGATTTGCCATAGGTTGAAGATACAAGTGAACATATTTCAGTTAAGAAGGTCTCGTCTTCTTTTGTGAATGGATTAAGAAATTTGGAATCGATATCGATTTGTCCAATATTTTTGCCTTCCAAAAATAGAGGCACTACAAGCTCAGATCGAACGTCTATACTACAGGCTATATAGTTGTCTTGAGCAGTCACATCAGGGACCATAAAATTTTTATTAGACAAGGCGACTTGTCCACAAATACCTTCTCCAAACGGAATTGAAGTGTGTTCGGTTGGAGCGCCTGAATAGGCTTTCAGATGAAGCATTTTACTTTTAAAATCAGCAAAATAAAACCCAACCCAATCATAGGCTTGTAGTCTATTTTTAAGTGTGTTGCATATGGATTTTAAGTCTTTTAAAACGGATAAATTTTCCTGATTTAGCTGCTGTCTGACTTGTTGTAAAACCTCCATGTGATTGAATGACATCATAATCAACAAAAGTAAGTATTAAATCCCCCAAATTGAGGAATTTGTTATAGATTTCTCATGTCTAAAAGCGTTTAACGAACATTTAACGAAGTAGGTCTTCTAAACTAAAATTAATTTAAGATTTTTGTAATAAAGAATGAAGCAGCAAATTTATATTCAAGGAATGACCTGTGATAACTGCAGGAAGGGAGTGACAGAAAAAATGAGTTCCATCCCTGAGATTACTGAAGTTGAAGTTTCACTGGAAACAGGTAAGGCTGTTTTTGAGGCCAAAACAGAAGTTGCTCTAAGCAAAATTGAGAGGGTTTTAGGGAAAAAATATTCCGCCACTATAGTCAAAACAGCTCTTGCTTTTCAAGCACAATCAGAGTCTAAGTTAAAAGCATTGTTTCCTTTGTTTCTAATTTTTGGATATTTGATAACAGCAACGGTTTATCTAACCTATCTAACTAAAGGAGATGCAAATCAAGCTATGCTCTTTTTTATGGGTTTATTTTTTATCACTTTTAGTTTTTTTAAGTTTTTGGATTATCAAGGGTTTCCTCATGCCTTAGCACGCTATGACCCCTTGGCAAAAAAGAGTCTTTTTTATGCCAAACTCTACCCCTTTATAGAGACTGTTTTAGGGATTGCTTTTCTTTTGTCTTGGCAAATACCAATAGCTCTAGGACTGACTATGGTACTTCTGTCCATCACTACCTACGGTGTATTACAAACGATCTTAAGTAAAACCGCAATTCAATGCGCATGTTTAGGAACGGCTTTAAACCTTCCTATGACCGAAGCTACACTTATAGAGAATGGAATCATGATAGTAATGTCTTGTATTATGATTTTAGACTTTATATTCTAAATTAGCTCTCGGTAAAAATTTAGGACAAAAAAGGTGTATTATTTCATCCAATTTTTACATTCACATAAACGATAATACCTCAAGTAATACCGGTCAATATGCCTCCGATTACTATTTCTTAAACTATCTTCCTAAGATCAAATTCAAGGGAAATATAAAAATACCAAGTCAAGGTATAGAGAATACCGATTACGATCCCTGCATTAAATTCGTTTATAAAACTTGAAATTTAAGCTAGCTTTGAATAGACATAGGCTAGTAAAAACGCAAAAGATAAACAATACTGACTCCTCACCTGTAGAATTGTAAGCAAGGATCAGTCCATAAAGCAGCCATCCTAATGATAATAAACGACTGTCCCTAAAATCCCTGATAGTAAAATATTTTTTTCATGATATCAAAGATTTGGCCTACTTAAAGACATTAATTTTTGATTATATCAAAAAAGGCCACCCATTGAGCAGCCTTTACAAAAAATAAAGTTTTGATTTTACATCATTCCAGGCATTCCGCCCCCACCACCCATTGGTGGTCCAGCAGGAGCCTCTTCTTTAATGTCAATAAGTGCACATTCTGTAGTGAGTATCATACCAGAAACAGAAGCAGCATTTTCAAGTGCTACACGTGTCACTTTTTTAGGATCAATGATTCCATCTTTAAGCATGTCAACGTAAGAACCTTCTTTGGCGTTATAACCAAAGTTGTCTTTACCTTCATCTACCTTAGAGACTACTACAGATCCTTCTCCTCCAGAGTTTTCTACTATAATTCTCAAAGGTGCTTCAACAGCTTTATTGATGATCTGGATTCCAGTAGCTTCATCAGCATTATCGGGTTTGATTTTGTTAAGAGCTTTTTTAGCATTTAATAAAGCAACACCACCTCCAGCGACAATTCCTTCTTCAACAGCAGCACGAGTTGCGTGGAGTGCATCGTCTACGCGATCTTTCTTTTCTTTCATTTCAACTTCAGAGGGAGCTCCCACATATAGAACAGCTACACCTCCGGAGAGTTTTGCAAGACGTTCTTGCAGTTTCTCTTTGTCGTAGTCAGAAGTAGTTGATTCTATCTGAGCCTTGATTTGATTAACTCTCGCTTGGATATCATCACTTGAACCGTTTCCATTTACAACAGTAGTATTGTCTTTATCAATGGTAATTTTTTCAGCTGTACCTAACATTTCAATTGATGTATTTTCAAGTGTAAATCCGCGTTCTTCAGAAATTACAGTACCTCCAGTCAAAATGGCGATGTCTTCAAGCATGGCTTTTCTACGATCACCAAAACCTGGTGCTTTTACTGCAGCAATTTTCAATGCACCTCGTAATTTGTTGACCACCAAAGTAGCTAGGGCTTCGCCATCAACATCTTCAGCAATTACTACTAAAGGCTTTCCTGTTTGAGCTACAGGCTCTAAAACGGGAAGCAAATCCTTCATAGTCGATATTTTTTTATCGTACAAAAGAATGTATGGAGTCTCAAGATCGGCTTCCATTTTTTCAGAGTCTGTCACAAAATATGGAGATAGGTATCCACGATCAAATTGCATTCCTTCAACAACATCCACATAAGTTTCAGTTCCTTTAGCTTCTTCAACAGTAATAACACCTTCTTTTCCAACTTTTTCGAAAGCTTCCGTAATTAGCGCACCAATAGTTGAGTCGTTATTTGCTGAAATACTAGCAACTTGGTTGATTTTTTCTGAAGAGTCTCCAACTGCAGCAGCCTGTTCGCCTAAAGTTTCAACAATAGCTTCAACGGCTTTGTCAATTCCTTTTTTCAGGTCAAGAGGGTTTGCACCTGCAGCAACATTTTTCAAACCTTCTTTTACGATGGCTTGAGCAAGTATGGTTGCGGTGGTTGTCCCATCTCCTGCTAAATCGTTGGTTTTAGAAGCAACTTCTTTTACCATTTGAGCACCAATATTTTCTAGGGCATCCTCTAATTCAATTTCTTTAGCTACAGTTACACCATCCTTAGTCACTTGTGGAGCTCCAAAAGCTTTACCGATGATCACATTACGACCTTTAGGCCCCAATGTTACTTTTACAGCGTTTGCAAGTGCATCAACACCACGTTTGATGCCATCTCTTGCTTCTATATCAAATTCTATTTTTTTTGCCATTGTGTTTTAATTTAAATGGTTTTAAACAATTGCGAGTATATCACTTTCTTTCATGATTAGGTAGTCTTTCCCTTCGTGCTGCAATTCAGTGCCAGCGTATTTTCCATACAAAACACTATTTCCTACAGCAACTGTGATAGGATTGTCCTTAGTTCCCTTTCCGACAGCAACTACTATTCCTTTTTGAGGTTTTTCTTTGGCTGTGTCTGGAATTATGATTCCAGATGAAGTTTTGGTCTCGGCAGCAGCGGGTTCTACTAGAACACGATCTGCTAAAGGCTTGATACTTATTTTACTCATATTTGATTTTTATTTTGTTTAACTATTTTCAGAAATCATGCCATACAAAATGAACATGACAACTTGTGCTAACAAATGTCAGCATGTCAGTCAACCACTCGGAAATAATTACTTTAATTCTGTTCAGGGACAGAAATCTCTGGTATCTCAGGGATTTCCTCTGGAATTACTTCTTGATTCTCAGGAATAGTTTCTGGAATTGTTTGCTGGGTAGCCTCTTCTTGAAGTAATTTAGAATCTTGAGAAGTACTTCCTGGGGTTAGGGTTACATTAGAGATTAAGATTAAGACTAACAACGAACTTGCTAGAATCCAAGTGCTTCGGTCTAAAAAGTCAGAAGTTTTTTGAACTCCACCAACTTGCTGTGATCCACCTCCGAAAGAAGAAGATAAGCCTCCACCTTTAGGATTCTGAACCATAACAACTAAAACAAGTAAGAAGCACACTACTATAATAAGTGCAATAAAAATTGAAAATGTACTCATGCGTTTATTCTTTCAGTTTTTTAATCGTTTTATCTCTTTAATTTGGTCTGCAAAGAAACTATTTTTTTCTGGATATTTCAAACTCAAAATTTGATAGGCTTGAAGGGCATTCTCAAACTTTTTCTGTTTGACAAATACCTTGGCTAAAGTTTCAGTCATCAATTCATCAGTAGAAGCTAAACTCTCAAGACTTAAATCGTCTTTATTTATAGAGTCTTTTTGAGGTTTGAGCTTTTTCTTTTTTTCTAAAAAGTTATCAAATAATTTAAACTTATCTTCAATGTTATCAGGTCGATCATCTGTATTGGAATCTCTTAGATAAGTTGCCCAATCAGAAAAAGATAGCTCTTTTGGGAGTTTATCGGGGCTCTTTTTTTCTGGTGTAGTCGATTTCTTTTTTTTCTTCTTTTTTGGCTTATCTTGAGTAACTTTTTCTTTGAGCCCTTTAATGGCTGTCTTGAGGAGTGGCTTACCTTTCTGAGTTTCTAAAAATTCATAAAGTACTTGCCGATCAAAAGTAGCTATTGCTGTATGAGACAAAATTTCGTCATAGCGTTCGGGATGATTTTGTTCGACTCCTTTTAAAAAGTACGGCTTTATCAAATGAAAATTAGGGTACTGTTCAACAAGATCGCTTAAAATTTTGTAATGATTTTTATTAGATAAATCAAACTCTTCTAAAAATGAAATCAAACGAGAAGCACTGTCAATTACCATTTTGCTAAAGTATCGTTAAAAATGTCTTGAGTAATTCTGTCAAAAATCTCTTTGTGTGCAGCATCTTTTACATCGTAAACTTGAAGCTCTGCCGGGAAATCATAAAAAAATGAATAGGTCTTAGAAAAGTCATCTTCTTCTAATTTAGTATTGACAAACCGAAAAGCAACAGACATTTTTAATCTGTTTTGAGCTGCAGTAATTTCAGCGGTTGCAGACATGGGTGTAACGCTGTATTCTGTAATCTCACCTTCATATAACAACTGCCCATCAGCGGTAACTAAATCAAGATTGGTTTGGTTCATAATTAGATCTTGAAGTGCATTTGTAAATTCATTATCCAATCCTGGTTCAACGGTTGAGCCGGGTCTATTCCCTGCTTGATTTTCAAAAAAGTTTACTTGGAAAGTTGTAACACCTGGGGGTATGGAGGCACCTGTAAAAGAATAGACTCCGCAGCCTTGAAAAACAACAAGGACACACAAAACAAAAGCCAAATTGAAAAGTTTATTTTGATTCAACTTCATGAAGATCGTATTGTTTGATTTTCCGGTATAAGGTTCGCTCTGAAATACCCAATTCTTTGGCAGCCAGTTTTCTTTTACCTTTGCATCTTACAAGGGCTTGCTTAATCATTTCCAATTCTTTAGCTTGAAGTGAGAGCGGTTCTTCTTCCTCTATGGTTTCAGCATAGGCGTATTTATCAACGGGCTCTGCTTTAGTTGTTTGTGGAACTTCAGGCTCATAGGTGGCCAAGCTTAATGACTCAGTTTCGCTTTCTGTAGCATCGCTAGACTCCTTCCCATAAATCTTTTCTATCAGTCCTTGATTTTTTTCCTGTACGCCTTCGGAAGTTCCGTTATTCATCAAGTCTAAGGTTAGTTTTTTTAGATCGTTTAAATCATTTTTCATATCGAAAAGAACCTTGTATAAAATCTCTCGTTCCGATGAAAAATCACTCTCTTTTTCTTTTTTACCTACAACAGCCGGAAGCTGTTTTCCTCTATCGGGAAGGTAAGTCCTCATTGTGGCTGCATTTATCTTCCTTTCTTTCTCTAAAACAGACAATTGTTCTGCTACATTGCGGAGTTGGCGTATGTTTCCACTCCACCGGTATTCGATAAGTAATGCTTGTGCGTGCTCGTCCAATTGTAACGGAGGCATATGGTACTTTTGAGCAAAATCTGAAGCAAACTTTCTAAAAAGTAAGACGATATCTTCTTTTCTTTCTCGCAGAGGAGGTAGGGTTATTTCTACAGTACTTAGACGGTAGTATAAATCTTCTCTAAACTTTCCCTTTTCGATAGCTTCCATCATATTTACATTGGTAGCAGCTACAATACGGGCATTGGTTTTTTGCACTTTAGAAGATCCAACTTTAATAAATTCACCGGTTTCCAATACGCGGAGCAATCGGACTTGGGTTGGGAGAGGAAGTTCTCCAACTTCATCGAGGAAGATAGTCCCACCATCAGCAACTTCAAAATAACCAGAACGAGTTTGAGTCGCTCCAGTAAAGGCTCCTTTTTCATGACCAAATAGTTCACTGTCGATTGTTCCTTCTGGTATGGCTCCACAATTAACCGCAATATATTTTGAATGCTTTCGATGAGAAAACTGATGGATAATTTTAGGAATATTTTCTTTTCCAACCCCACTTTCACCGATAACTAATACAGAAATATCAGTGCTTGCAACCTGTAGGGCTTTTTCTAATGCTCTGTTTAAACCAATATTGTTTCCAATTATTCCGAAACGCTGTTTGACACTTTGTAATGAATCCATAATTAAACTCTTTTTGAAAGCTCTACTGCTTCGCCAATCAATGTGGCAGAAGTACAATCAGTAATTTTCACTTCTACAAAATCTCCTACTTTAAATTCTTTTTTCGGAAAGACAACCACAGTGTTCTGAGTAGTTCTTCCGCTCCATTGTTCTTTTGAACGTTTGGATTCTCGTTCAATCAACACACAAACCGTTTGGCCAAGGAAGGCTTGAGTACGGATCTTAGAGTGCGTTTGTTGTTTTTTAATAATTTGACTCAAACGTTTTTTCTTGATTTCATCAGGGACGTCATCTTGTATTTTTCGCGCAGCCAAGGTTCCTGGTCTTTCAGAATAGGCAAACATAAATCCAAAATCATATTGTACGTAATCCATTAGATCCAGAGTGTCTTGATGATCTTGCTCATTTTCCGAAGGGAAACCAGCGATCATGTCATGTGAAATACCACAGTTAGGAATCAACTGACGAATGGTATCAATAAGCGCCATATATTCCTCTCGGGTATGCTGACGGTTCATTTTCTTTAAGATTGCGTTACTTCCAGATTGAACAGGCAGATGGATGTACTTGCAAATATTGTCATACTTCTGCATTACTTTTAATACGTCTAAAGACATGTCTTGTGGATTGGAAGTCGAAAATCGAATTCTGATTCCGGGCTGAGCTTCAGCAACTAAAGCGAGAAGATTATTAAATCGCAATGCTGTTTTTTGTTGAAGAGGAGTGGCCTTAGTAAAGTCTTTTTTAAGCCCTCCTCCATACCAGAGGTAACTGTCTACATTTTGACCGAGTAAGGTAATTTCTTTATAGCCCTTTTGAGCCAAATCGTTGACCTCTTCCAATATACTTTTGGGATCTCGGCTTCGCTCCCTTCCACGAGTAAAGGGGACTACACAAAATGTACACATATTATCGCAACCCCGTGTAATGGACACAAATGCCGAAACTCCATTTGAATTTAATCGAATCGGAGCAATATCTCCATAGGTCTCTTCTTTTGACAAGAGGACATTTACTGCTTCTCTGTCTTGTGCTACTTCTTGGAGCAGATTTGGGATGTCCTTGTAAGCGTCTGGTCCCACCACTAAATCCACAATTTTTTCTTCTTCTAAAAACTGGTGTTTTAAGCGTTCTGCCATGCAGCCTAAGACTCCCACAGTCATTTCAGTTTTGTCTTTTTTTATGGAGTTAAAATACTCCAAGCGTTTTCTGACAGTTTGCTCTGCCTTTTCTCTGATTGAACAAGTATTTACTAAAACTAGAGATGCATCATTTAAGCTTTGTGTAATTTGATACCCTTCATCTGTCAATATTGAGGCAACTACTTCGCTATCCGCAAAGTTCATCTGACATCCATAACTTTCGATATAGGCTAGATTAGAACTTGATGATTGCTTTTTTTGCGAAGCTTCAGTTCGTGTTCCATTGTGAAGGCTAGGATTTTTTTCAATTTCTTTGACGGGCATAGAGTAAACGCTAGATTTTTGTTGTAATACAAAATTACAAAAAATCCAATGGATATTGCCATTTTGTCAGTCTAGTATTGTTTATTTAGTTTTTAAATAAAGACTTATTTTAAATTATGGGAACTAATGGGGGAGCTTATTGGCTATTAATCCATATACCCAAGTTCCTAGTATTGCAAAAACCAAAACGACCAGTATGGGGTAAAATCCTGCTCCAATAAGAGTAAATATTGGACCGGGGCAGGCTCCAGCAAGCCCCCAACCTAGACCAAAGATAACCCCACCATAGGCGTATCTTGAAAAGCTCATAGATTTAGCTGGAATTACAATATCTTCACCGTAGGCCGATTTTAGTTTAAAGCGTTTGATTATTTGAATCATTAGTATTCCTAAAACTAAAGCAGAACCAATGATACCATACATGTGAAATGATTTAAATTGAAACATCTCATAGATACGAAACCAGGACGCCGCTTCTGACTTAAACATGGTTATTCCAAAAAGAATTCCGATTAAAAAAAATATAGATTGTCTCATGTTTATAGGATAAATGGAAGTAATAGATGATTCATAAAAAGGCCTCCAATAAAGAAACCGATGACTGCATAAAGAGAAACCAATTGAAGATTGCTCAGACCTGAAATAGCATGACCTGAAGTACAACCACCTGCATATCGAGCTCCAAATCCAACTAAAAAGCCTCCAATTGACAAGATAAGGAGAACCTTAGGTTGCATTAACGCTTCTATGCTGAAAAGTTCTTCAGGAAGGTAGGATACACCCGCACTGTTAATGTTTAACTCTTGAAGTTTAGTGATAGTATCTGGATGGATGGCTACACTTGAATCAGTACTTAGGAAATGGGCAGCAAGTGCACCACCAATTATTGCTCCTGCTGATACCATTAAATTCCATTGTTGGGTTTTCCAATCGAAATTGAAGAACTCATTTGATTTTCCTGCACCACAGATGGTACAAAACGTTCTCAAATTCGAAGACATTCCAAAATTTTTACCAAAATAGAGTAGTAAAAACATGACCAGGGCAATCATTGGACCACCCATATACCAAGGCCAAGGGTTAAATATCCATTCCATATTGTTGTCGTATTAAATAATTATAGTGTTGAAGGGCAAACGTAATCTGAAACTTTAATCCCAGACTCCTTTATTTTTCCAAAACCTCCTTTGACATCGATTAAATTGTGAATTCCTCTACTCTTAAGTATGGAGGCTGCAATCATACTGCGATAGCCGCCAGCACAATGAATATAAAAGGGATTGTTGGAGGGGAATTCGCTCATATGATCGTTGATGAAATCAAGAGGTGTGCTATGAGCATCAGTAATATTCTCCGAAAGGTATTCCCCTGGTTTTCGAACATCAAATATTTCAATTTCGCTTTTTTCAATGAGTTCTTTAAGTCCATCAGCATCAATTCCTTCAACAAAATCAACCTGCTTGTCTGCATTTTTCCAAGCCTCAATACCACCTTTTAAAAAGCCTAAAGTATTATCAAATCCAACTCGTGCAAGACGGGTAACGGTCTCTTCTTCTCTTCCTTCAGGTGTAACCAATAAAATGGGTTGAGCTACATTTCCAACCATAGCACCTGCCCAAGGGGCAAATCCACCATCAATTCCGATAAAGATAGATTGCGGTATATGGCCTTTTGCAAAATCGTCTTGGTGTCTTACATCTAAAATTATAGCCCCCGTTTCGTTGGCGGCAACTTCAAAGGCCTCTGGAGATAGAGGTTTTGTCCCTGATTCTAGAACCGTTTGAATATCCTCATATCCTTCTTTATTCATTTTTACATTTAAAGGGAAATAT
>CAZOWC010000004.1:0-26668 GCA_964583375.1 uncultured Flavobacteriaceae bacterium | reverse complement strand
GTTGTAGTCTTTCGAGATTTTTAGCTCTATTCATTAAGGACTATAGGTGCTTAGTTTAGCTATACGTTTTTTCCATAGGTCAATGGTTTTTTGAGTGTCTGAACTTGAATTGGGTGTAAATTTTTGATCTACAGCCCAAATATTTTCTAAACTTTCAATTGAATCCCAATAGCCGGTTGCAAGTCCAGCAAAGAAAGCGGCACCTAAAGCGGTAGTTTCTGTAGTTTGAGGACGAATAACTTCTGTTTCCAAAAGGTCAGATTGGATTTGCATAAGCAAATCATTATTGCTTGCCCCACCATCAACTTTTAACGATTTAAAGGTCGTATTCGCATCCTTTTGCATTTCAGTCACAATCTCCATCACTCGAAGTGCAATAGCTTCTAAAGCTGCTCTAGCAATATGTCCTTTGTTTGTTCCTCGTGTTATTCCCAAAATGGATCCAGTGGCTTCGGAGTCCCAATAGGGAGCTCCTAACCCTGCTAAGGCAGGGATAAAAGTGACCCCACCATTATTTTCCACAGTTTTGGCAAGAGCTTCTATTTCGCTAGCTTCACTTATCATTTGCAATTGATCACGCAACCATTGAACAACAGCACCTGCAATAAAAACGCTCCCTTCAAGAGCATAGGCGACCTTTCCATTGATTTGGTAACCAATGGTGGTTAACATCTTATTTTTAGATATTACAGGAGTGTCTCCAGTATTCATAATACAAAAGCAACCGGTTCCATAAGTGTTTTTTACATCACCAGGTTCGATACATATTTGACCAAAAAGTGCTGCTTGCTGATCGCCAGCAATCCCCGCGATGGGTATGGAATGTCCTAAAAGTTCAGAGTTACATTCACCAACCTTTTCAGAAGAGGAGACAACCTTTGGGAGTAAGGCCTTTGGCACCTCTAATGTTGTTAAAAGCTCTTCATCCCAATCGAGTGTGTGTATGTTAAATAGTAAGGTTCTACTCGCATTGGTTACGTCTGTGACATGTACTTTTCCATCAGTTAAATTCCAAATAAGCCAACTGTCTACAGTTCCAAAAGCCAATTCACCATTTTCGGCAGCAGTTCTTAACTCAGGATCTTGATCTAAAATCCATTTGATCTTAGTTCCAGAAAAATAGGCATCGAGTATTAACCCAGTTTTTTCGTAGAATTGTTTTTCTTTTCCCTCTTTTTTAAGTTTGTTACAAATAGCTGCAGTTCTTCGGTCTTGCCAAACGATTGCATTATGAACGGGTTTTCCTGTTTTTCGATTCCAAATTAAGGTAGTTTCACGCTGATTGGTAATTCCCATGGCGTGGATTTGTTCTGCCTTAATTTGTGAGCTCTCCAGAACTTCATTGATAGCCTTGAGTTGGGTTTCCCATATTTCAATTCCATCATGTTCTACCCAACTTTCCTTGGGAAATATTTGCGTAAACTCATGCTGAGCGATTCCTTTGGTTTCTCCAGCGTGATTAAAAATAATGGCTCTTGAACTTGTAGTGCCAGCATCAATTGCAAGAATATATTTTTCCATAACTATCGAACTTTAGGTCTAAGAATTAAAACATCTTAATTTTTAGCGCATAAGTTTAAAAATCAGGATATTAAATTTCCATCCTCATCCCATTGAGCCAAGTCATTACGTTTTGATTGGTCTACAAATTTTGGCATCCAGGACTTGTCATAAGACATCCTGTGATCCTTAAGAATATCCTCTGGAACACCATCCCAAACATTGGGTTGGTTTCCTTTATAACCCAATTCTTTTATCCCAGCTTCTGAAGTAAAATAGCCTGTCATCACAAGGTTTCTCATTAAGGAGAAAAAGCGAACCTCTTGCTTTTGTTCAGAACTGTTGGAATCTGGGTAGGCAATGAGATCTAAAACTTGGTGTTGTTCGTCATCACTACAGGTGATAAAGTCTTTACCATAAGTTTTGTTGGTGTAGTTGTCCAGCCACATTAATCCTCCACGCATTTGTGTTTGTATACTTGAGAAATCTTTGGCCATAAATTCTATGAACTCTGGTACCTTGGCATCTTCAATATTTCCTTCCTCGTTGGGGGGAAGGATTAGATTTGCCAATCGCTTGATTTTTACAAGTTCACTATTTTCAAAAAATTTCTGAGCTAAAAGCTTTTCGTCATAGGCTTGTTCTTCAGGAGTTCTTCCGTATTGGTATTCCCAAATTTTTTGCTCTACAGCAGCTTTAGGTTCTGTAACACAACTTTCAAGGGCAAGACCTCCTGCCATACTTCCTAAAAAAAGTGATCGAATACTGTCTCTTCTGTTCATGACTAAATATTTTGTTTTTTTAATTCTTGGATTATGAATTCTGAGGTTCTCCATGAGAGTGCCATGATGGTCCACGTAGGATTTTTATCTGCTTGTGACACAAAAGGACCAGCATCAACGATAAAAACGTTGTCTGCATCGTGTAGTTGTTCAAATTCATTAACTACTGATTTTTTAGGGTCGCTACCCATTCTAGTAGTTCCTACCTCGTGAATAATTCTTCCTGGATTTAATAAGCCGTAATCACGATCAGCACCTGGCTTTTCTCCCAGTACAATACCTCCCATATTTTCAATAATTTCTTCAAAGGTATTGTGCATGTGTCTTGCCTGCTTACGTTCGTGATCAGACCAAGAATATTTAAATCTCAATACAGGGATTCCAAATTCATCTACTGTAGTTGGATCAATTTCACAATAGTTGTCTTCTCGTGCAATGGATTCTCCTCTACCCGACATCCCCATTACAGATCCGTAAAACTTCTTGACATCTTCTCGCAGTTGATTTCCATAACCCCCTACTTTAAGTCCAAGGTATTTGTTGAGATCATTTGGATTAAATCCGGTTCCATAACTCGGCATTCCTAATCCCCCCCATACTTCAATATGGTAGCCTCTAGGGAAATCGAGTTTTTTGTTGTCTAACCACCAAGGTGAATAGAGGTGCATTCCACCAACTCCGTCTTCGTTATAGCGTTTGCGATTCATTAATTCGGGAACAAAAGCCATACGGTCAGACCCAGTTGAGTCATGTAAGTATTTACCTACCATATTGCTGCTGTTTCCTAAGCCATTAGGATGCTGTGCACTTTTAGAGTTCAATAGGATACGTGCAGTACTACAAGCAGAAGCAGCTAACACTACTACTTTTCCTCTAACACGATATTCTTTGCGATCTTCTTTATTGATGAAAAGTACGCCTTTAGCTTTACCTTCTTCATTGACCTCAACTTCTCGGACCATACTGTTTACGTACAAATCAACTTGTCCTCCTGATTTTTGAGCAGGAAAAATCAAACAAGATCCTGCAGAAAAATCTCCATATACTGAACACGATCGACTACACTGGTTGCAATAGAAGCAAATTCCTCTTTCATTGTTGATTCGTTTAGTCAAAATTGAAAGTCTAGAGGGCATTACTTTTACCCCAGATTTTTCAGCACCTTTTTTATAATACAATTCGTGGAGTCTAGGTTTTGGCGCAGGTAGAAAATAACCATCGGGTTCGTTATACATATTTTCTTTACTGCCAAAGACACCGATCAGTTTGTCAACCTTGTCGTAATAAGGTTTAATGTCCTCGTAGCCAATGGGCCAGTTTTCTCCTAAACCATCTCGGTCTTTTCCTTTAAAATCTCTTGGACCAAATCTTAGAGAGATCCTTCCCCAGTGATTTGTTCGTCCCCCAAGCATTCTAGAGCGGAACCAATCGAATTTACTATCCCCGATCTGATTGTAGGGTTCTCCGTCAATTTCCCATCCACCGTAGGCCATATCAAATTCTCCAAAGGCACGAGTGGTCCCAGCTCCTCTTCTAGGAGATTCGTAAGGCCATTTGAGTTGGGTTTGTTGATCTGGATTGGCAGGATCAAAAAAGGGTCCGGCTTCGACTACTGCAACTTGAAGCCCGGCATCAGCAAGAATTTTTGTTGCCATTCCACCCCCAGCTCCAGAACCGACGATGACTACATCATATTGCTTTTCATTTTCAATTATTTGCATGTTAAGTTTCTTTAATAAATGGATTTAGCGTTAATGTTTTGAGAATTATTGTTTTTGTATATGGTATATGAGAACCCTTTGTGAATACTGAAGGCACCGATAGCTCCAGCGGTATTGGTTGCTACATAGGCAACTTGAAAATTAGGTTTTCCTTGCTGTTTCTGAATAATCCTTTGGATAGCCTCTTCACAAGCCTTTTGAGGACTTTTTCCTTGCCTCATTAGTTCAACAATTAGAAAGCTCCCTACGGTTTTAATGACTTCTTCTCCCAGACCTGTAGCAACTGCAGCACCAACAGTATTATCGACAAATAATCCTGAGCCTATGATTGGTGAATCGCCAACGCGCCCTTTCATTTTATATGCCAATCCACTAGTGGAACAGCTTCCTGAAAGGTTGCCTGATTGATCATAACAGAGCATACCGATAGTATCGTGGTTTTCAATATTGATTTCTGGTTGATAATCACTTTTTTCAAGCCATTTCTTCCAAGCTTTTTTACTTGATTCTGAGAGCAAGTCTTCAGTTTTATAGCCTTGTTCGACAGCGAATTTGCGCGCTCCATCACCAGCCAGTATTACATGAGGTGTTTTTTCCATTACATCTTTTGCCAATGCGGCAACATGGGTAATGTTTTCAACTGCTAAAACAGCGCCACAATTTCCATTGGAGTCCATCACACACGCATCAAGGCTTACAGTGCCTTCGCGATCAGGTGCTCCACCCTTACCTACAGTTGAGTTTAAAATATCAGCTTCTTCTACGGCTGCACCACTGACGGCAGCCTCAAGCGCATTCGCTCCATTATCCAGTGACTTACCCGCAGTTGTTACTGCTCTTTGCACATCCCAGGTTGCAATAGCAAAAGCATTTGAACTTATCGAGTTTAGTGAGTTATGATTACTTTTTTTTGCGAATATGTAGGGCGAAATTAAGAGGCCTGATATTCCCAAGGTACTCTTGTCGATAAAAGCCTTCCTTTTCATATTGCCTAAAATATGAACTATTTTCATTATATAAAAAATAATCACTTAAATGTGATTCTTTTTTTAGTTTTGTTTAATGGTCAAATTGAAATAAGTGATTGTAGAAATCTGTAGTACCTCTTTAAAAAGCATAAAAAATGCAGCTTTGGCAGGGGCTGATCGAATTGAGCTATGCTCTGGATTAGAGTTTGGAGGAATTACACCCTCTGCAGGTTTGGTAGAGAATGCGGTTAACTCAAACCTGCTTGATATACATTGTTTAATTCGTCCTAGACCAGGACATTTTATTTTTTCTGAGGACGAAAAAAAAATCATTGAAAAGGACATTCGATTTGCAGCAGAGGTAGGTTGCAGGGGAGTAGTTGTAGGGAGTTTAACTTCAGATTTTAAATTGGATATTCCCACATTAAAGTATTGGAAACAGATCTCAGGTGATATGTACCTTACGTTCCACAGAGCCTTTGATGTGGTTATTAATTCTAATGAGTCTATTCAACAATTAATTGATTTGGGATTTGATTGTATATTATCTTCAGGTCAACAGGAAAAAGCTGTGGATGGTTTGGATAGATTGAATCTATGGAATAAGCAATTCGGTAATGACATTCTCATCATGCCGGGTAGCGGTATCAATGCGAGTAATTGTAAATTATTTCAATCTTCAGGATTCAATGCTATTCACCTTTCAGGATCGAGGACTCAAGCCAAATTAAAAATTCCTCCAGAAATAAACGCTGAGCTTTCTTTTTTAAATCATCAATTCAGTGAAAGTGATTTGAAAACTATACAGGAAGTTGTGAGTCAGCTAAAACCTAGTTAAACAGTATTGCGATACCCCCAATAGCAGTAAAGAGTAAAATTAGTTTTCTGTAACTATCATTTTCAATTTTCTTGACAAGAAAAACACCAGCGACCAACCCGATAAGGACGAAAGGAACCAATTGAAGACTGATGAAAATCGATTTGGAATTGATGGTTTCCCAGCTCCAAATATGGAAGGGAACTTTAAATGAATTAATCAGAAAAAACAACCAAGCCGCTGTCCCGATGAAATTATTTTTAGGGAGTCTCATGGCTAAAAAATAAATATTGGAAAAAGCACCTGCAAGATTACCTATCATGGTAGTAAACCCTGCCAATAATCCCATAGAACCTCCAAAAGTCCAATGCGAAGGAATGGTTTTATCTTTTTTGTTCTCCCAATAATACATCAGCCCAACACTGAATAATATGATAAGCGCCATGCCATACTTAAAAAGGGCTTCCGTGATATAGTTACCCCCAACTACTCCTACTAAAACTCCAACCACCATCCAGGGGAGAAGTTTGATAATGTATTCTTTTTGAACGTGGCGCTTGTAATAAGTAATGGCAAAAACATCACCAACCAAAAGTAAAGGCATTAAAATTCCAGTAGACTCTTTTGCGCCATATACTAAAGCTAAGCCAGTAACTATTAATGAAGCAATTCCTTTGATTCCAGATTTTGAGACTCCAAGTAGAAAAGCACAACTTGCTGCTATTGAAAAATTTAAGAGTCCGATTTCAAACAAAAAGTAGATGTTTTAAAAGCACGAATATAGTATTTATTTCCAGCACCCTATCCATTGTGCATTCAAAGTTCTATTTTTGCAAAAACAATACTTAATAGTTGAAATCCTCTTTTTTTAAAGCTGTTCAATACATGTTGTTAAGTACGCTTTCTTTTGCATTTATGAATGCGACTGTTAAGTACTTAACTACGTATCCTACCATGCAAATTGTATTTTTCAGAGCCCTAGGATCATTAGTCATAACTACGGTTTATCTTAAGACAGTTGGAATTCCTCAATGGGGAAATCAAAAGAAATTACTGATTGTAAGAGGTCTAGTAGGAGTCACTTCCATGATCCTCTTTTTCAGGGGGGTACATTACATTTCTGTTGGTAGTGCCGTCACTCTGCGTTATGTTTCACCTATTTTTGCGGGAATTTTGGCAGTCTTATATTTAAAGGAAACCATCAAGCCCTTACAATGGCTCTTTTTTTTAATGGCTTTTTCAGGAGTTTATTTGATTAAAAATTTTGATGCCTCAAATTCTAGTTTTGGAGTATTCTTGGTTTTACTCGCTTCATTTTTCTCCGCTGTAGTATATATTTTAATCGGTAAAATTGGAAATGGAGATCATCCAGTTGTGATTGTTCACTACTTTATGCTTATTGCAACTTTAGTTGGGGGTGTTGGCTGTTTGTTCTTTTGGGAATCTCCTAAATTACAAGATTTACTTTTATTATTTAGTTTAGGAGTTTTTGGTTTTTTTGGTCAATTGTTTATGACCATAGCTTTTCAAAATGGAGAGGCGCATATGGTTGCTCCTTTTAAATATGTAGAAGTTATTTTTACATTGCTTTTTGGTGTATTTGTTTTATATGAGACCTATGATTTTTTCCACTTAGTTGGGACTTTTTTAGTTGTTTTCTCTCTTGTACTAAATGTATTGTACAAATCACGACTCAACAAAAAAGCCACTTGATAAGTGGCTTTAAATAAGTTAACTTAAGAGCTTACTCGTTTTATTTAGACCATTCCGCTATCGCTTTTGTATTCAAGCGTACATAGTCTTGGTTTCCAGCTTCAGTAGCAAGTTTCAAAGAGGTTTTTGATGCTTCAATTGCAGCATCAGTCTCATTTAACGCTTTTAAGATAAGTGCCTGTTGACGATACATCCAATATTTGCCGTCATCCATTTCAATAGCTTTTGCGATCCATTTTTTGGCTTTGTTTAAATCTTTATCCACCTCTCTGTAATATACAGCAGCATTGTAATAATCTCTTGATTTGGGCGTTCCTTTCATTGTTTTATCAATAGAGGCCATAGCTTTCGCTTCGGTTGGGACACTGAATTCCAGACTTGCCTGAGTATTTTCCCAGCTAAAATTGAGTGTCGCTCCATTCTGATGTAAATTGTCTATAGATATGGTGAAACTTTCTATGGATTTATCTAAAATATCGACAGTTGACTCCACTACTAATGCAACAGCTTTAGGATCCCATTCATCTGGAAGTCCCCCATTATCAGTTTTAGTGTAAAAAAATATTTCCCACATTGATTCCCCAGGACGAATAAATACCGCGTATTTACCTGAAGCGAGTTTCTGTCCTCCAATTGTCACTTCATCTGAAAATTCAATTGTGGTATCGGCATTCGCTCCAGCTCTCCACATTTCCCCGAAAGGAACTAGATCTCCCATTATTGATCTATTACGCACAGCTGGACGAGAATAAGTTATTGCAACATCAGTTAAACCAACAACTTGTTCAATTTTTGCAAGTGGGCTTGGCTGAGGAGTTTCTATTTGTCCAAAGGCAAAACCACTAATAATTATTAAGATTGAGTAAATATTTTTCATTTTTTGTTTTTTTATTAACCAAATATACATTTATTACACTCAATACCCTATTTTCATTGGGCTTCGATGAATTTTTTTTAGCATGTGAATAAATTTTGTTTAATTTATAATAGTAATAATTAAACATTTTATAATTTTGATAAAAAAATTACTTTGAAAATCTACCGTTTAGAGACTGTTCAAAATTTACCCATATCAAAGGAAAAGGCATGGGATTTTCTTTCTAATCCAAGAAATTTAAAAACAATTACACCTAACTATATGGGGTTTAAAATACTTAGCGGAGAATCATCAAAAATGTTTGCTGGTCAGATTATTCAGTACATCGTCACACCCTTACTCAACATACCCGTTAAGTGGGTTACGGAGATTACCCATGTAAAAGAAGGTGAATATTTTGTAGATGAACAGCGATTTGGTCCCTACTCATTATGGCATCACAAACATTTTATCAAGCCTATAGAAAATGGAGTTGAAATGATTGATATTGTAGACTATAAGATTCCTTTTGGATTTCTAGGCAGGATGATCCATCCTATAGTAGTTGGGCCTAAGTTAAAAGAGATTTTTGAATACCGCAGAACAGCACTAATTGAACTCTTTGGAAACTATAACGCATGATCGAAAATAAAAATATACTCATAATAGGAGGTAGCTCTGGAATAGGTTTAGCACTGGCTGAGCAACTAGCCCCACAGAATAACGTTTTTATTGCCAGTCGATCAGGTAACGCTGTTCAACATTTAGATATACAACATATTAACTTTGATGCGACTCAAGACGATTTGGACACCAATCAGTTACCAGATGAACTTCACGGCTTTATTTACTGTCCTGGAAGTATCAACTTAAGGCCATTTAAGGGGCTGAAGTTGGAAGCTTTTCAGTCTGATTTTGAAATTAATGTTTTAGGCGCTATTCGTTCGTTGAAGTCTGTTTTAACCCATTTGAGCGCAAGCGGAAATGCTGCAGTAGTTTTATACAGCACAGTAGCTGTTCAGACAGGAATGCCCTTTCACAGTTCAGTGGCTGCTTCTAAAGGAGCTATAGAAGGCTTGACTCGCTCATTGGCAGCTGAATTTGCACCAAAAATTAGAGTCAACGCTATAGCACCCTCATTGGTTAATACCCCACTTGCTTCAAAGTTTTTAAACAATGAAGCAAAAATGGATAAGGCCAATGAGCGACATCCTTTAGGTAGGGTAGGTACTGCTAAAGAAATTGCTCAAGCAACTACTTTTCTTTTAGGAGAACAAAGCAGTTGGATGACAGGAAGAGTTTTACAGTTAGACGGAGGGATAGGAAACCTGAAGGCTTAACGATGGAAAAATATACCATTTTTTGGTTTCGAAGAGATTTGAGAATAGTTGACAATCACGGATTTTATAAAGCCTTATCAGGTAAAAATAAAGTGATACCGATATTCATCTTCGATGAGCATATTTTAAAAAAGCTACCAAAAAGTGATGCTCGTTTAGAGTTTATATTATTAGCCTTGGGTACCATAGATAACGCTATGAAGAGGAACAGATGCAGTCTTGGAATGTATCATGGTACCCCTAAGGCTATTTTTAAAAAATTAATTCAGACTTGGTCAATTGATAAAGTAGTTTGTAATGAAGATTATGAGCCTTATGCTACAGAACGAGACGCCTCTATCAAGGCATTACTAATTGAAAATAATATTTCTTTTGAGACATTCAAAGACCAGGTAATGTTTGAAAAAGACGAAGTTGTTAAAGACGATGGTACTCCTTACAGAGTGTATACTCCATATTCTAGAAAATGGTTAGAACATTTCGCAAAAACTTCACTTACTCAATATCCATCTGAAAACCACTTAGATAAACTCGCTCAATTAAGCTTACCTAAATTGGACCTCAAAGATCTAGGATTTACACCTTCAGCCGTTGCTCAGCCAAAGTACATCTTCAATGACGAAGTTATTACATCTTACGAGGAGACACGAAATTTTCCTGCTGTAGATAAAACGACTCGAACAGGTACGTATCTTCGATTTGGTACTCTGAGTATCCGTGAAATGGTAAAACGATCGTCGGCTATCGAAAATCCAACTTTTTTTAAAGAGTTAATTTGGAGGGAATTTTTTATGCAAATACTTTGGCATTTTCCACACACGATAAACCAGAGTTTTAAACCTCAATACGAAAGGATTGAGTGGAGAAATAATCCAGAGGAATTTGAAAAATGGTGCCACGGAAAAACAGGATACCCTTTTGTAGATGCAGGTATGAGACAATTAAACGAAACCGGTTTTATGCATAACAGAGTGCGAATGTTAGTGGGAAGTTTTTTGTGTAAACACCTTCTCATTGACTGGAGGTTAGGAGAAGCCTATTTTGCTGAAAAACTTCTTGATTATGAAAAGTCAAGTAATGTTGGAAATTGGCAGTGGGTAGCAGGCTGTGGTGTTGATGCCGCTCCCTATTTTAGAATTTTTAATCCAACCGAGCAAATTAAAAAATTTGACAAGCAACACGACTACATAAAAAAATGGGCGCCTGATTATCAAGAATTAAGCTATCCCCAACCTATAGTCGACCATAAATTTGCAAGAGAGCGTTGTTTGACAACTTATAAATCAGCGCTTAATGCCCAAGCGAGTTAGCAAGAGAGAACTGCCTCAAAAAATTTGTCCAATTTGTTCTCGACCCTTTTCTTGGAGGAAAAAATGGGAATTAAATTGGGATGAGGTAAAATATTGCAGCCAACGATGTAGATCAAATAAATCATATAACTAGCCTTTTTTAGGAATAATCTTTATTACTGTCGTTCAACTTTAAAATAATATTTTCAAAAACTATAACTTTTAAAGATCGTCCTATGAAGGGCGATCTTTTTTGTTTTGAATTAGTATCTTGTAACAAAAAATTGTTATCAGGTGCAAAAGAAAGAACCAACCGCTATGGTATGGTTGCGCAATGATTTGAGAATTTTTGATCAGCAATCTTTAACTTTAGCAAAACAATCTGGATTAAAGGTAGTGGCTTACTACAGTTTTGATCCTCGACACTACGGAACAACTCTTTGGGGCTTTTCCAAAACAGCCTTTTTTAGAGCTCAGTTTTTAATTGAAAGTGTGGCGGAATTACAACGATCCTTATCCGATTTAAACATCAGTTTAATAATAGATAATAGACCACCAGAAGAAGGTATACCAGACTGGGTCCATCGATTAAACATATCCAAAATTTTCTTACAAAAAGAATGGACTCAAGAGGAACGATTGGTAGAAAATAATTTAAGAGCTTCTTTGGATAACGAGATTGAATTCTATTCTCATTACGATCAATTTCTATTTCACCCTGAAGACATTCCTTTCGAAATAAACAACTTACCAGAGGTTTTTACACTTTTTAGAAAACAGTGCGAAAAAAAGAGTACTGTTCGAAAAGTGCTCCCTGAAATTGCTTTAATGCCAGAGGAGAATCTTTTAGAATATACTTTTCAAGCACCCTCTCTAGCTGTTTTGGGATTGCAACAGATCGAACAACATCCCAATTCTGCATTCCCATTTAAAGGGGGAAGTGAGCAGGCAAAAAGAAGATTAGATCATTATTTTTGGGATACAAATAAGCTGTCCTACTACAAACAAACCAGAAATGAGCTCTTGGGTATTAATTACAGTTCAAAGTTATCCGCTTGGTTGGCCAACGGATCGATCTCGCCCCGGCAAATTTATTGGGAGATTATGGACTATGAAAATGAGGTAAAAAAGAATCAATCTACCTATTGGCTAATTTTTGAATTGATTTGGCGCGATTATTTTAAATATATAGCTCTTAAACACCAGGATGCAATCTTCCACTTAGGAGGCATATTAAATAAAGATTATCATTGGTATACATCTGATGCTAAAGTAAAGTCATGGATAGAGGGTACAACCCGTGAACCTTTTGTCAATGCCAATATGATTGAGCTGAATAAAACAGGCTGGATGAGTAATAGAGGTAGGCAAAATGTAGCTTCTTATTTTACTAAAGATCTTCTATTGGACTGGCGAATCGGAGCAGCTTATTTTGAATCTCAATTGATTGATTACGATGTACACAGTAATTATGGAAATTGGATGTATGTAGCCGGTGTTGGGAACGATCCCAGAGATCGAAAATTCAATGTGCGTTTTCAAGCAGAACGCTACGACGAGGGAGGTAAATTTCAACGTCTTTGGAATCAAAAGATACTGTTTTAATGAAGCTTAAACTAATTTTAGGGGATCAATTAAACCTACAGCACAGTTGGTTTAAAGAAGTTGACAGTAGCGAGGTATTTGTTTTGATGGAAATGCGTCAAGAAACAGATTATGCGCCACACCACATTCAAAAAGTTGTTGCCTTTTTTGGTGCAATGCGAAACTTCAGTGAAGCACTTCAGCAAGCAGGACATCAAGTACATTACTTAGCACTTGATGATAAAGCAAACAAGCAACAGCTCGAAGCAAATCTAAACTTTCTTATTGAAAAATTTAATATAGACACATTTGCATATATGGAGCCTGACGAATACCGTTTGGATCAGCAGCTAAAAGAATATACTCAAGGATTAAATATTCCATCTGAAGTAGTGGAAACAGAACATTTTATGACCTCAAGATCAGAATTGACTGAATTTTTTGAAGGGAAAAAGCAATTTATTTTAGAATTTTTTTACCGCCGTATGCGTAAGAAATTTGATCTTTTGATGCAGTTAGATCAACCAGAAGGTGGCCAGTGGAATTTTGATAAAAACAATCGAAAAAAATGGAAAGGAACACCTTCCATACCCAAGCCGTTTTATCCAAAGGCAAATGATTTAGATGGTTTAAAGGAGATGATTGAAAATGCAGGGGTAAAAACCATTGGATCTTTTGATAAAAATCTATTTCTCTATCCGTTGAGTAGGTCACAAGCTTTGGAACAACTGGATTACTTCTGCGAATATCTACTCGTTCATTTTGGAGATTACCAAGACGCGCTTCACACAGATGAAGTCAATCTGTTTCACTCCAGAATTTCATTTGCTTTAAATGCTAAAATCATCCACCCCTTAGAAGTAGTTCAAACGGTTATTGATTATTACAGAGAATTTAGCGACAATATTGAACTTTCCCAAGTTGAAGGTTTTGTTCGTCAGATTATTGGCTGGAGAGAGTATATGAGAGGTATTTATTGGAAAGAGATGCCTGCATATGCTTCAATGAATGCTTTGGAAAATACCAACCCACTTCCTGAGTTTTATTGGACAGGAAAAACAAAGATGAATTGTTTGCATCAGAGCATTTCAAACTCATTAGACAATGCCTACGCACATCATATTCAACGTCTTATGATCACAGGTAATTTTGCCTTACTTGCACAGGTTCATCCTGATAAGGTTGATGAGTGGTATTTGGGAATTTATGCAGATGCAATACAGTGGGTTCAAATTACCAATACCCGCGGGATGAGTCAATGGGCAGATGGAGGGATAGTAGCGACTAAACCTTATGTTTCAGCGGCTGCTTACATTCATAAAATGAGTAATTATTGCGACAGTTGTCAGTACGATAAGAAAAAAAGAGTAGGAGAGGATGCCTGCCCTTTTAACAGCTTGTATTGGAACTTTCTCGATGATAAAAAGCAGTTTTTTTCGAAAAACAATCGTATGGCGATGATGCTCAGACTACTCGAAAAAATACCTGCTGAAGACTTGGTTCAAATCAAACTCAGAGCAGCTCAAATATTAATGCATCCCGATGAATTCTAACCGAATTCCAATAGGAGTCGTTTGGTTAAAACGTGACTTGAGGTTGAGGGATCACCTATCCATGGTAAAAGCCCTAAAGAACCACAAACAAGTACTTCTGCTTTATATAGCTGAAAACTCCCTTTTGGAGGATCCTCATTTCAGCATGCGCCATTTGGATTTTATCAAACAGTCTTTAACTGACTTAAACAAGCAATTGGAAGTATTTAACACTCGAATTCTCACTCTTGAAGGTGAAGTGATTCCTCTTTTAGAAAAGTTAAATCAACATTTTAAGATAGAGGCTCTTTATTCTCATTACGAAACTGGAATTGGATTGACCTTTACTCGAGATCTTAAGGTAAAAAAATGGTGTGAGAAAATAACATTGCCCTGGAATGAATTCAGACAGCAAGGTGTGTTCAGAGGCTTAAAGGATAGAAAAAAATGGTTACAGCATTGGACAGCCCTGATGAATCAGCAATTGTATTCTTTTCCTAGCAAAAAAAAGTTCATTACCAAAAATCACTTAGACAAAATTGTTCAGTTTTTCCAAGTCTTAGACCTTAAGACAACTTCCTCAAAAACTATCCAGCCTGGTGGAGAGACCAATGCACATTGTTATTTAGACTCTTTTTTTGAGGGTAGGTACGAAAACTATCAAGCACATATTTCAAAGCCAGATCTTTCAAGAAAAAGTTGCAGTCGATTGTCTCCTTATCTCGCTTACGGAAATATATCTATGCGTCAGGTTCTCCAGCGTATAGAGAAAGAAAAGGAAGCTGGTAAAAAAGGATTTGGTATTCGGGCATTTGAATCGAGACTGCGATGGCAATCTCATTTTATTCAAAAGTTTGAAATGGAATGCAGTATGGAATTCAAGAGTATTAACCGAGGCTACCACTGCTTAAAAAAGCCAATCAATAAAACGCTTATAAAAGCATGGGAACAAGGAAGGACCGGGGTTCCAATGGTAGATGCAGCAATGAGGTGTTTGGTGGCTACAGGCTATTTGAATTTCCGAATGCGGGCTTTGGTTGTTTCTTTTTTTGTACATCAGCTTTGGCAACCTTGGCAGGCATGTTCTGCTTTTTTAGCACGACAGTTTTTAGACTTTGAGCCTGGAATTCATTTTCCTCAATTGCAGATGCAAGCTGGTGAAACAGGAATCAATACGCTGAGAATATATAATCCCGTAAAAAATGGACAAGAACACGATTCACAAGGTCAGTTTACAAGAAAATGGATCCCTGAGCTAAATGATTTACCTAATGAATTAATTCATACCCCATGGGAAATTACCCCTTTTGAAGAAGCACTTTATGACTTCAATCTCGATAAAAATTATTTACTACCTATTGTTGATTTAGATCAAAGTAGGAAGGAGGCTTCTTCGATTTTATGGGGAATGCATAAGGACAAACTGGTAAAACAAGAAAGTAAGCGTATCTTGCGGCGGCATACGCTTCCAAATAGGAATAGTATTCATTGATATGAAAAAGAAAATTGACTTGACAGAGGAGCAAATTGATCGTGTGATAGAAATGGCATGGGAAGATCGTACCCCTTTTGAGGCCATGCAGGTTCAATTTGGTTTAAAAGAACAGGATGTTATCACCCTTATGCGAAGAGAAATGAAGCCTTCTAGCTTTAAAATGTGGAGAGCAAGAGTACAAGGCAGGGAAACTAAACACCAAAATAAACGACCAGAGGACACAAATACGTTTCGATGCTCTAGACAAAAGGGGATCAGTAATAATAAAATTTCAAAGCGTTAAATCAATAACGCACTTCCACATTCATTCCCACACTTGCGACACCCACTTTAGTCCAAGTTCCTTGGCTTACGTCACGTGCAATCAGGGGAGATCCAAAAAAACCTCCTGAAAAGAACAATTTTCCTGGACCTAAATCTTCTATCCACTCAATAGCTACAAAAAAATCTTCATCTATTACAATTTCATATGGGGTCAAATCTTTACTCACAATACCGGAGGTGATTTCCGTTTCAATGATGATGTTTTCTTTAAGTAATGTAGTCGTCGGAAGACCGTTTTGCACCGAGTAAAAATTAATACGAAATCGAACAGGGCCGTAATCATTTTCAACTATGGAAATATTGAATTTTTTAAGAATCATGGGACGTTTTCTCTGTCGAACTACAAAGCCCATTTCATTCCCTAGTTTATTTGTAGTGAAGGAAGCATAAATAAACTTTGAGTTTGTTTTATTGCCTAAAAGTTTTGTTTGGAATTTTGTTCTTTTGGTAGTAACAACTACTTCTTCCAACGCTGTAGCCTCCTCTGCAAGAGGAATAATAATTAACTCATTTTGAAGATATTCCTCTAATTGAAAAGTTTTGGATTCATATCCAATCATTGAAAAACGGAGGTTTGATTTTCCGTATTTTTTTGGATCAACCTCAAGTTGAAAATAGCCTTCTTCATCAGTTACTGTACCGATATTTTTATTGACTAATCCAATATTTACAAAGGGAAGTGGATCTAAGGTTGATGGATCAACTACCTGACCAACTAATGTTTTTTGACCAAGGCTTATATAAGGAAATACCGTAAGGTAAAGTAGGAGAGTGATTTTAAGGGGATGGGGCATTAAATTTCAATTTTTTACACGTTTAATTTCAGCACCAATTTTTTGTAAACGAGGTACAATATTTTCGTAGCCTCGATCGATTTGCTCTATATTGTGAATTGTACTGGTTCCCTTAGCCGAAAGGGCAGCAATCAGAAGAGAAACTCCAGCGCGAATGTCAGGTGAAGTAAGGGTTGCAGCTTTTAGCTGAGATTTAAAATCATGTCCAATGACTGTCGCTCGGTGAGGATCGCAAAGAATGATTTTGGCTCCCATATCGATGAGTTTATCCACAAAAAATAATCGACTTTCAAACATTTTTTGATGAATTAAAACACTTCCTCTGGCTTGAGTAGCAACTACGAGTATGATACTGATTAAGTCAGGTGTAAATCCAGGCCAAGGCGCATCTGAAATGGTTAAAATAGACCCGTCGATAAAACTTTGAATTTCATAGCCGTCCTTGTGTGCAGGTATAAAGATATCATCGCCTTTTTTTTCTATATGAATCCCTAGCTTTCTAAAAATATTTGGCATTTGTCCTAGGAATTCCCAACGAACGTTTTTAATTGTGATTTCGCTTTTAGTCATTGCAGCCAATCCAACCCAACTTCCTATCTCTATCATGTCAGGAAGGACAGTGTGATCGGTTCCCGAAAGGCTTTTTACTCCTTCAATATGAAGAAGGTTTGAACCGATCCCTTTAATTTTTGCTCCCATACGGTTCAGCATAGAACAAAGTTGTTGTATATAAGGTTCGCAGGCTGCATTGTAAATTGTAGTATGTCCTTCAGCAAGAACAGCCGCCATTACAATATTAGCTGTACCAGTCACTGAGGCCTCGTCAAGCAAAAGATTTGCTCCAATCAACTGTTCAGCCTCTACACTATAAAAATAGTCTTCTTTGTTGTAATTGAATCTGGCACCTAATTGGATAAGTCCCTCGAAATGAACATCTAATCGGCGCCTACCTATTTTGTCTCCACCTGGTCTAGGAATACTCCCTTTCCCAAAACGAGCAAGAAGAGGACCGACGAGCATAATGGAGCCTCGTAATCCCTTCACGTCGATTTTGAATTGGTCTGAGTCTAGGTAGTCTAAATGCAGATCATCTGATTGAAATTGATAGCTTCCAATTCCTAACTGTGTTATTTTTACACCTAGATTTTTGAGTAGGGTAATGAGTTTATTGACATCAACGATGTCTGGAATATTGTCAATAGTCATCTGATCTGCAGTTAATAGCACTGCACATAAAATTTGTAAGGCTTCATTTTTTGCTCCTTGAGGAGTAATGGATCCTTTTAATGCTTTGCCTCCCTCTATTACAAATGATTCCATACTGACTAGTAACGTTTACGTTTGTTTCTTCGTTGTTTGTTAGCGCTATTACTTCTAGGACCGTTTCCGTTTTTGGATTTGAATTTAAGCAGTTCAGCGGATTCACTTAGAGGTAGCTGTGATACGGCTACTTTGAGTTTTCCGTTGGAAAGTTCATCAAGGTGAGCCATTATAACTGCGTCGTCAACAGAGTCTTTGTTCCAACTTAAAAAGCTTTTTTTCATGTGATTAGCAATGGTAAAAATTAAAACTTCCTTGAGTTCATTTTCTTCCCAGTTGATGGCAACATCGATCATACGCTTGATGTTATTTCCGTAAAATCGATATTTCGGGTGGTTTTGGGGATAAGCAAGTTTATCAGGTTTAGCCTCTAAAACTTCTTTTTCAGGCTTTTCAAAAGGACAATCAACATCTATATCGAAACTGGCCATGATAAAAAATTGATCCCATAATTTATGTTGAAAGTCAGGGACGTCTCTTAGGTGAGGGTTGAGGTTGCCCATTACACCAATGATAGCTTTGGCCTTTTTGTTTCTTTCCTCGGCATTGGTTTCTGCCTTGGCCTGCTCAATCATCAATTGAATGTGCCTGCCGTATTCAGGAATAATTAATTGCTCGCGCTTGGTATTATACTGCAAGGTTTCCATAAAAAATAATTGCTAATGTGGTAGTGAGGTAAATATTGGTTGCAAAATAATAAATTCTATCGAATTCTGTTGTTTTTTGTTAAAATTAGAGGGTAATAATTCCCTCTAAGGCACTGGCTTTCTTGTAGATTTGAATCACGTTGTCTGGAGTTTCCATTTTGACCTTAACACTTAAACTGGTAAAGGTTTTTTTACTGGATTGCTTTTCAGAAAACTGAGGTTTATAATTGTCAAAATACGATTTTAAAGTAATTAGATGCTCGGATTCAGCTTTTACAATAAATTTGAATAAATAAACACCAGGCCATACTTGTGATTCAAGTAGTTGGTCATAAAATCGAGAATAAAAATCGTCAGACTGCGGTTGGGTTTGCGCCAAGGTTTTACTTTTGTATAAAGATACGGTTTTATTTTTTTTGCTTTTATGAAAAAAAAAAGAATAGTCATTAGTGGAGGTCCTGGATCGGGTAAAACAACCCTCATCAATAGTTTGAACAAGCTAGGATACAGCACTTTTGATGAATATTCTAGGACTTTGATTGAGAAAGCAAAAAACGAAGGAAAAAATCGTTATTTCCTTTCAGATCCCTATCTGTTTAGCGAAGCACTTTTTACGGGAAGAAAGAAGCAATACAAAGATTTGTACAAACTGGACACGGAGTCTCCTTATGTTTTTTTTGACAGGGGTATACACGATATTTACGCATACCTTAAAGCCATAGGGAAGGATACGAAGTCATGGGAGAAAAGAGTCACTGAATTTCAGTATGATTTAGTTTTCTTACTGAGTCCTTGGAAAGATATTTACACAGAAGACGAACAGCGCAAAGAAAGTTTTGAAGAAGCAATTCATTATTTTTCATTTATTGAAGAAGTTTACAAACAATCCCATAAGATAATTTATGTTCCTCAAGATACTGTGGCATCGAGAATTTCTTTTATTAAAGACAAATTAAGATTGCATGGATAAAAAAGCAGTTTTAAAATCCTATTGGGGTTTCGATGCATTCAGACCTTTTCAAGAAGATATTATAGATTCGGTCTTAGCTAAAAAAGACACACTCGCCTTACTTCCTACTGGTGGTGGAAAGTCTCTTTGTTATCAACTTCCTGCACTGATGAATCAGGGTTTTTCTTTGGTTGTTTCTCCTTTGATTGCCCTTATGGAGGATCAGGTAAGTAAGTTAAAAGAATTAGGGATAAAAGCCATGTATTTTGAATCAGACACCAAAGGACTGAGTCTTTCAAAACAATTAGACAATGCACTTTACGGTAATTATAAAGTAGTTTTTGTTTCTCCAGAGCGTTTGGGCAACCCCTCTTTTTTACAGCAAATAAAAAGTGCCCCTATTTCATTAATTGCTGTGGATGAAGCTCATTGTATTTCTGAATGGGGACACGATTTTCGTCCATCTTACAGAAAAATCAATTTGTTGAGAGAGGCTTTTCCTCAGACACCTATATTGGCACTAACAGCTTCTGCCACCGTGGAAGTTAAAAAGGATATTGAAATTCATTTAGGATTAAAATCACCTTCAAATTTTAAGGCTTCTTATGAACGAGTCAATCTTGCTTATAAAGTTTGGAATACCGAGGATAAGTTTACCACAGTACTTCAATTAGTAAATAACTATAAAGGGAGTAGCATCATTTATTGTTATTCAAGAAAGCAGACCGAGCTAATAGCCGAATTTTTAAATCAAAACGAACATAAGGCCACCTATTTTCATGCAGGCTTGTTGACTTCACAAAAGAAAGCACGATTAAAAGCCTGGCAAGAAGGGGTAATAAACCATATGGTTGCAACTACTGCATTTGGAATGGGTATTGACAAAGCTGATGTCAGAACAGTAATCCATACTAGTATACCTGACAGTATAGAAAATTATTACCAAGAGAGTGGGAGAGCAGGGCGAGATGGTTCGGCGTCCAATAGCTTTTTGCTATATAATCAGAGAGACTTACTCGAGCTGGAACAGAAAATTTTGGATCAAATTCCTCAAGAAAAAGAACTCAAACAGGTTTATAAAGATTTATGCAATTTTTTTCAAATTTCCTATGGCGAAGTTCAATACCAAACCTACTCTTTAGATGTGAGGGAATATTGTAAACACTACCAGCATACTGAAAAAAAATTACATCAATGCCTAATTCAACTTGAGAAAACAGGAGTTTTGAATTGGTATGTTTCCAAAGCAAAGGAACTTCGAATAAAATCGAAAAGTTCACCAGAAAGGGCTCAGAACTTTACTGAATCAGGGACGACATCAGCAAGAGTAATAGATTATTTGATGCGCCAGTATGCTCACTTTTTTATCGAAGCAGTTCGTGTAAAGCACCAAACTATCTGTAATGCTCTCCGTCTTTCCAAAGACCGCCTTCAATCAGCACTCTATCAGCTACAACAAGAAAATCTTATAGAGTATACCGATACTGCTAACAAGCTATATCTCACTTTTCAAGTTCCTCGAGAAGATCAATATACTCTAGGACCTGCAAAAAAATTACTTAAAAAGTTAAAAAAGCAGAAAGTAGTAAAACTTGATTCTATAATCTCCTTTGTTAGGGAAGAGAAAAAATGTAGACGGAATTTTATACTCGATTATTTTGGTGAAACCAAGCGATCCAATTGCCACCAATGTTCCTCGGTCTCTTGCAAGACAGATTTGGATGCCTGTCTAGATTTTGAATCAAAAGTCATTAAATTACTTAAAAAGCAACCGCATTCAATAAAGGAGCTCAAGCAAAAGTTGTATTTTGAGCCCAAAGCTTTAGAAGCACTTTTTGTCGTATTGACGCAAAAGCAGCAAATAATAAAAAATCCCCAGCACAAATTTTATTGGATTGATGAATAAACACACGCTACCCACTCTAGTTTTTTTTGGCACACCTGAATTCGCTCGTTATTGCTTGGCACATCTTGTAGAAACAGAGTTTAATGTAAAAGGAGTTGTTACAGCTCCAGATCGAAAGGCAGGTAGAGGTAAAAAGATGACTCATTCAGCGGTAAAAGAGTATGCAATTGCCAAAAAAATCGAAGTCCTACAACCCACCAACTTAAAAAGTCCAGAGTTTATTGTCCAACTTCAGGCTTTAGAAGCTGAGGTTTATGCCGTAGTAGCCTTTCGTATGTTACCCAAGGTAGTTTGGAACCTTCCCCACTTAGGAACCATAAATTTACACGCCTCACTTTTACCAGATTACAGAGGTGCTGCACCGATCAATTGGGTTTTAATCAACGGAGAAACAGAAACAGGATTAACTACATTCTTAATTGATGAGGCAATCGATTCTGGCGCCGTTTTAATGAAAGAGACTACTTCTATAGTTCCTGAGGATAATTTTGAAACTCTTCACAACAGATTGCTTGAAATTGGGGCTCCTCTTCTGGCAGCAACCCTTATCCAGCTCTCCAATAAAACCATTACCGCCCAGAAGCAGTTAGATGTGGAGCATACAAGAGTGGCTCCCAAACTTAATACTGAAAACACCCAAATTCAATGGACTTCAACTTTAGAACAACTAGTCAATCATATTCGAGGACTTAATCCCTATCCAGGTGCTTGGACGTATTTAAAAAATAGAGAGCAAGAATTAAGAATTAAAATCTTCGACGCGGAGGTACTTTATGAAACACCCAAGGAGGAAAATGGATCCCTAGTAGTCAAAGATTCGAAGTTAATGATCGCAAACTCTGAAGGCTATCTTATTTGTAAAGAAATTCAACTTCCAAACAAAAAAAGAATGGACGTAAAAGCTTTATTGAACGGCTATAACATTGAGGTTGATGCTAGAGTTTATTGAATAAATATCCAGCATTATCAACAAAACAGTCTACTTATCAACAAAATCAATGATTTAGCGAGTTTTTCCTTTGGTCTTTTGAAAATCCATATAAATTTGTTGTATAACCTTATAAATTAATAATTATGAACAAAACAGAATTAATAGATGCAATGGCGGCAGATGCTGGCATCTCAAAAGCAGCAGCAAAAAAAGCATTAGAATCTTTCCTAGGTAGTGTAGGTGGAACTCTAAAAAAGGGTGGACGCGTATCTCTAGTAGGATTTGGATCTTGGTCAGTTTCTAAAAGAGCTGCCCGTGATGGAAGAAACCCACAAACAGGTGCAACAATTAAAATTGCTGCAAAAAATGTTGTGAAGTTTAAAGCGGGTGCTGAATTATCAAGTTCAGTAAACTAATTACAACCGACAATATTAAATTAAAGCTCCCTAGTGGAGCTTTTTTTATACTTTAGTTTTAAGATGAAAGCAGGTGATTTTCTTATAGCAACACCAACCATTATTAGCGATTATAACTTTAGGCGCTCTGGAATTCTTATGGTTGATCGTAAAACTACTGGAACTGTTGGCTTTATTATAAACAAAAAATTAGAGTATACACTCGATGAGTTAATGGAGAATGTAAGCTCACCGTTTCCAATGTATTACGGGGGTCCTGTTGAACAAGATAATCTGTTTTTCGTTCATAAGCTAGGCGATCAGATCCCAAAAAGCCTTCATATTGATGGGGATTTGCATTGGAGTGGCGATTTTGAATCTGTTTTAAGACTACTCGAGTTAAAGAAAGTTAATCCAACTCAAATTCGATTTTTTTTGGGGTATAGCGGTTGGTCAGAAGGGCAACTTGAATCTGAAATCAAGGAGGATTCTTGGGCAGTAATTGACTCTGAAGAAGTCATAGATTGGATGGACAATTCCAGTGAAGATTTTTGGAAAAACCAAATGATAGCTATGGGTGGTCGTTTTTTAATCTGGTCTAATGCACCTGAAAACCCACTTTCAAATTAATCCAACTGATCGATAAATGTCCTATATACTTTTTGGGATTGTACCGAATTATAAGATGTTTTACGGTATTGAGTGATGCTTTGACCTCCATATTCTATTGAAAGGACGAGAAGTTCTTTTGATTTTTGTAGTTCAAATGGATTGATTGGTTGTTCTAACAATTCTAGTCCTGCTGTACCTTTAAGTAACCATTCATTAAAAGCAGTACGAAAAGTGAAATCCTGACAGCCCGATTCTAAATTTGGTGTGAGTATTTTATTTTCTTGAAAAAGATATAAACTGCCTTGAAGCGTCTCTACAAGATTTTTTTTATCGTTTAATAATATGCAATCATCAAGACCGTTTTCTTCTGCATATCGCTTACCAATGGTAAAGACCGTTTTGTTAGTCGTAGAAAGATTTGACAGATTGCTCGCTTGAACACTAGCCTCTTTAAATAGATCAAGATCATAGTTTTGTGAAGGCTCAGTTTGATCCAAAGCAGCTACTTGAGCTATACTCATCAAAAAGGCAATAGTGTCTTGATAAGGGAGGAATTGAAAGTGAATTAAAGCATTATTTGAGGTTGAGGTTTCCGCTACCATCAATTTATCAATTTCAGCTTGGAGGTACTCCATGGTGTAGGTAATGGGTATTTCGAATCGATGTCTTCTAAGACTAGCGATCATCCTAAAATAATGTTGTTCCCAAAAGAGAATTTTACCCTTTTGGTAACGTAACTTTTCTGTGATTCGAAATTCGGAATGAAGCTTTTGAATAAGGTCAGCAGGAATTTCGCTAAAACTCGAAATCAATGTACCGTCAGAGTTGATCATGCGACAAATTAGCTAGCGCCTAAAACTTGTTTTAAGTCTGAGACCAAATTATCCCAAAGCATTTTAGATTCTTCGAGCTCGTCTTCCTCTGCAAAATCAGTGACTATTAAAGAGACATCTTTGGTGATTTCGTCTACCTGAATCTTAAATTCAAAATAATAATCCTCGTCATCTTCCTCATCGTTTTGCCATTGAAATTTGACTTTATCGTTATTTTTTTTTTGTAACAGTAAAGCGGTTTCCTCAGAATCATCCCAAATAAAAGTAAATTGCTCTCCCCTCGAATTAACGTTATCTGCAAACCATTCTGATAGCCCAGAAGGGGTAGAAAGGTATTGAAACAACAGTTGGGGGGATGCGTGGAAATCGTATTCTAAAGAAAAACTTTTTTTGATGCTCATAGATGAATAATATGCATCCAATATATTGAAAAAACATTAAGGACCATATTAATTTTAAAATATTTTCAAAAGGTTGTTCGTAGCGGATTATGTTTTTATATTTGCCAACCTAAATGGCGAGGTAGCTCAGCCGGTTAGAGCGTCGGATTCATAACCCGGAGGTCGGGAGTTCAAGTCTCCCTCTCGCTACAGAAAAAAAGACTTTACAGTGATGTAAGGTCTTTTTTAGGATTCATTATCCTCCTGAGGCGGACGGGATTTAAAGTTACGCCTAAGGCGCAAAACTTCAACTCTCTACAAATCCAACTTCTTTTTTTAGAATATTTATTTTTTTGGTTTAATAACTCCTTACATTATACTCAACCTAATTTTCCAGCTATAAACCCTGTACTCCAAGCTGCTTGAAAATTGTAGCCACCAGTTATTGCATCGATATCCAAGACTTCACCAGCAAAATAAAGACCTCCAGCTGTTTTACTTTGAAGTGTTTTTAAATCGATACTCTTTAAATCCACACCTCCACAGGTTACAAATTCTTCTTTAAAAGTTGTTTTTCCTGATACTGTATAACTGTCATGAGTAAGCAGTTCAACCAATTGTCGCGCTTTTTTCTTTCCGAGTTCGTTCCAACGTTTATCCTTAGGAATATCTGCCTTTTCAACAAGGAATTGCCAAAGCCTTTGAGGGAGATTAAAGCCTTTTTGATTGCTTATAGTTTTTTGAGGGTTTAGTTGGATTACACCCTGAAGCTCATCGTATAAAAGCGCTGTGTTTTGTTCTTGAAGCCAGTTGACTTCGATTTCAAATTGATAGTCAAGTGCCGCCAGACTTCGTGCTCCTCGAGAAGAGGCCACAAGTATTGCCGGACCGCTAAATCCCCAATGCGTTATGAGCAATGGCCCTTTTGTGAGGATTTTTTCCCCTTTGATTTTTAACTGAACTGAATCGACAGCTAGGCCCATCAGTTGGGTTATTGGTTCTTTGGGAATATTGAATGTAAATAATGAAGGTACAGGACTTTGAATTTTATGATCTAATTTTTTTAACCATTCAAAGCCTTTTTCTTTAGGATTCCCGCCAGTGGAAATTATTACTGCATCAAAACAAGTACTGGATTCAGAATTATTAAAGCTAATCTCCCATCCCTCTCCTTTTTTTTGAAGTTTATTTACAGCTTTATTGTATTGAATAGAGACTCCCAGTTTTTCTGTTTCAAACAACAAACAATCAACAATGGTTTGGGAGCTATTGGAGACTGGGAATACTCTACCGTCAGCTTCAGTTTTAAGTGCTACACCTCGACTTTCAAACCAGTTGAAGGTATCTTGGGTACTGAAATTGTAAAAGATATTTTTTAATTGTTTTCCACCACGAGGATATGCATCTACCAAACTATTTACATCGTGATTACCATTGGTGACATTGCACCGACCCCCTCCAGAAACCTTGACTTTCGCTAGTACTTTAGAAGTTTTCTCAAAAAGGCTTACTGTCGCCCTTGGATGATGAGTTTTTGCTGAGATTGCGGCAAAAAATCCAGCAGCACCTCCACCAATCACCGCGACTTGCTTATCCTTTAAATTTTCAGTGTTTTTAAGCATCAGTGTAAGATGCTTTTGAATATTCTTTAAATAAATTTTGGAAGATCAGTCCGAATAAAACAGTAAGTACAGCTCCGATTACATTAAGCCATAAAAAACTGACAACCTCAAAAAGAAAGAGTGTGATGATGATACCTTCAGAAAGTATAGCCGCCCAGAAGACCGCTTTCCCTTTGATGCTTTTAATAAAAATTGCAATCAGAAATATCCCTAGAATGCTTCCGTAAAATATTGAGCCTATGATGTTCACCAACTGGATTAGATTTTCAAAAAGACTTCCTACACTAGCAAATAAAATTGCAATAACACCCCAAAGTATTGTAAACCCTTTGGAGGCATTGACATAGTGTGCCGGAGA
>CAZOWC010000003.1:24046-30146 GCA_964583375.1 uncultured Flavobacteriaceae bacterium | reverse complement strand
ACATAGATTTACCGCCGCCTGTAGGCATGATCACGAAAGTGTCCTTACCTTCAAGGATACTTTGGATAGCAATCTCTTGTTCTCCTTTGAATTCTTTAAATCCAAAATATTTTTGTAACGCCTCTTTCGGCGAATCATCAATCAGGCTCATCAATGTCTAAATTTGCTCAATAAAGATAAGCCGTTTATCTATACCAACAAATTTATTTTCAATCCCTAGGGTTTTTACTTGACGGGCGTACTCTATAATTCCTCCCTCCAACTGATAAACTTTTTTAAAGCCTTTGTGTTTAAAATAAGCACTCGCTTTTTCACACCGAATTCCCCCCGTACAATACATTAATAGATTTTTGTCTTCTTTATGGTCAGATAAATCTTGCTCAATGATTGGTAGAGATTCTCTAAAAGTATCTACGTCGGGTGTGACTGCTTTTTGAAAATGCCCGATTTCGCTTTCATAATGATTGCGCATATCCACACAAACGGTGTTTACATCTTCCAACAAACTGTTGAATTCTTGGGCATTGACATGTTTGCCTTTTTGAGTAACATCAAAACTACTGTCCTCCAAACCGTCCGCTACGATTTTATCTCTCACTTTAATTGTAAGTTTTAAAAAAGACTTGTTGTCTTGTTCAACAGCTATATTTAGTCGGACATTTTCCAAAAAAGTAATACTGTCTATTTGTTCTTTAAAAAGACCAAAGTTTTTTGCGGGAACAGAAAGTTGGGCGTTGATCCCTTCTTGGGCCACGTATATCCGCCCTAATACTTCCAGTGGGTGCCAATGAATAAATAAATAATCCCGAAACAATTGTGGGTTTCCAATCTGGGCGTATTGGTAAAAAGAGAGCGTAAGCCGGTCTTCACCAGCTTCTTCAATAAGCTGTGCGCGCTCATTCGCACTTAATTTGTTGTACAGTTGCATGCTATAAACGTTTAAGTGAACAACAAAGGTAGAAAAAATGACTTGTTGGAAGGAAAATCCTCTTAATAAGAGAGGTTATAAAAACTAATCATGGTCTTTTACTTTGATGAAACTTCGTGTTCAACTCAAGCTTAAACAATAAAAAAGTTGTGAAGTCATTCAGAAAGGCGAAAACTAAGATAAACCTTGTCATCCTTTTGAAGCGATAAGGTTTTGCGTAATATCGAGTAGCTGTTAATTTGGCCAAGCGCTTGATTATATTCCTGTTCTCGGGTCATCCGCTCTTTTTCACAGCCTTTTTCAGTAAATGCAATCTCCTCAAAACTTATACTATTGCCCTTAACACTGTATTTTCCTCCCCCTCCGTTACAGGCTGTTATAATCTCAACAGTTCTATCGGCGTTAAATGTAATTCCAGTTCCCTCATCAAGAATCGAAGAGCTTATCGCATTCTCAGTACGTATGGACGTTAAGTCCCAAACATTTGTTAAATCCACATTATCAGGGCGAATCAGGCTGAGAGCAAGCTCACCTGAGGAATTGAATAATCTCGCTTTATTCTTTATCACCTCATAAGTCAGCGTTGTGCCGTCTAAAATTGTGGCTAACTCTCGCTCACGATTCCCTTCAGCTTCTGGGCAAGCAATTAAAGTACTGGCAATCATCGAAAATATCAAGGTGTTTTCTTCTATACTAACTGCTCCAAAAAGGGTGTTGCATCCGGCAGAGATAGAAACGTTTTCTTCATCAAAAAACAATGTGCCTCCTCCTTCAATATCCCAATCCCCTAAAATCTTCTCTGGATAAATAGCATTGTCTTCTAAACCCTTGTCAGTACATCCAAAACCCAAAAGGCCTAGAAAAATAAACGATATGGAAAAAAATAGATAGCGCATCTTTTTTAGTTAACATTATGTTTGTTAAACCAAAAACAATGCCACTGAATTCTTTACATTCTAAAACTTTTACAATCCTCCAATTTATTCCAAGTGGGCTTTTTTTGATCCTACTAATATCAGCTCTGTTTGACGTCCATTGACATATCGAAACCCTTCTGATCCATAAAATCCTGGCTCTTCAAGCATGACGCGAATATCTTTTCCCCACTCTTCCAGATACACTTTTGCATTGAGCTCAATAGCATAGACGGTATTTTCGTGTAAAGGATGATCGCCAGAGCCAGGCACTCCCTGTTGGGCATCCCACATCCCAAAAGTTGTCCCCGCTGAATGTCCAAACAAACCAAGAGGATGGGTATAAATTTGTGGGCGTAACCCTGCTGCTTTACTGTCAGAAATAGCCATACGCAGGCTTTCATTTCCCGTTCTACCGGCCTTAAAATTATTCGTCAAATGATCCTGAACTGCATTAGCTTGAACTAAGGCTTCTTTTAAATAATCAGGAGCCTCAGTCTCTTCGGGCTTTAATACATAAGCCAATTCTTGACAATCAGTGTTTAGAGTCAAATAACTGATTCCAAAATCACAGTGTATCAAATCCCCCGGAAGAATGATGTCAAATTTTGATTTACCGTCAAAAGCATATAAGTCACTTTTACCCGTACGTTGTACATCTACTGTTGGGTGAAACCAAGTGTCTAATCCCAATGAAGTTACTTTTTCTCTCATCCACCACACTAGGTCCTCAGTTGTGGTAACTCCTGGGGTGATGACCTGAGTGGAAAATGCTTCTGCAATAATGTTATGGGTGATTTCGGTCAGTTGACTAAATAACGTCATCTCTCTCGGAGTTCGTGTTTCAATCCAACGAACAGCTAGAGTCTCGGCCGAAACAATACGGTTTTGTAAACGTTTAGGTAAGGCTTTCATCATACCATCATAATCTGTTTTTACTAGCCCATCTGCCAAACCGTAATACTCAGAGATATTTACCCCAATTCGAGTTGGGTTTTGGGATTTGATGTAATCTGCCAATGCTTCCCATTGGTCGGGTTCTTCTTCTTTATTCCAAATAGAACGGATATTCTTTCCAAAATTATAACGGGTAATCGCTACTGCATCTAACCCTTCACCCATCTTTGAAAAAACTAAAATTGTTCTCCGCCTTGCGTTGAGCCAAGTTGGAGGTAAAAGTGTTTTGACTACTGGATCTTCGTTGTACTCTCTTGTAATGAGGACCCAAAGGTCAATATTCTGCTCTTGCATTAATTTTGGAAGCAGCTTTTCAATTCGCTCTTTTTGAATTTCATCAATCAGTTGTGCGCGTTCACGTAATGGCAAAATATGTTGACCAAAAATAGAAGTGGAGAGAAAACAAAACAGTAAGATATAGTTCTTCATAATGTGTAGATCTGTACCATATAAACTTACGAAAAATTGTTAATAATGCAGTGATTTCCTGCTTGGAAGCCAAAAGAAGAAACTGTACATTAGCCAAAAAGAGTGTCATGGCAGATGAGAAAAATGCAAAATTGAAAGCGCTACAACTTACCCTGGATAAGTTGGATAAAACTTACGGAAAAGGTGCCGTAATGAAAATTGGTGATGAAGCCGTAGAGGAGGTAGAGGCCATTCCTTCGGGTTCTATCGGATTAGATATTGCCTTAGGTGTTGGAGGTTATCCTCGGGGACGAGTTATTGAAATCTACGGACCTGAATCCTCAGGTAAAACAACCCTTACCCTTCATGCCATTGCAGAATGCCAAAAACAAGGAGGTATCGCTGCCTTTATAGATGCTGAACACGCTTTTGATCGTTTTTATGCTGAAAAGTTAGGTGTAGATGTTGGTGAACTCATCATCTCCCAACCCGATCATGGAGAACAAGCACTTGAAATTGCAGACAACCTCATCCGATCAGGTGCCATTGACATCGTAGTGATTGACTCTGTTGCTGCACTTACTCCTAAAAGTGAAATTGAAGGAGAAATGGGTGACTCTAAAATGGGTTTACACGCTCGCTTAATGTCTCAAGCCCTTCGAAAATTAACAGCCTCCATCAGTAAAACCAATTGTACTGTCTTCTTCATTAACCAGTTGAGAGAAAAGATTGGCGTAATGTTTGGAAATCCTGAAACTACCACAGGAGGAAATGCTTTAAAGTTTTATGCCTCTGTACGTCTCGATATTCGTCGCTCTACGCAAATTAAGAGTACTGAGTCCGAAGTTTTAGGAAATAAGACTCGCGTCAAAGTGGTTAAAAATAAAGTTGCTCCCCCGTTTCGAACGACTGAATTTGATATTATGTACGGAGAGGGAATTTCTAAAATTGGAGAGATTATTGACTTAGGTGTCAACTACGAAATCATCAAGAAAAGTGGGTCTTGGTTTAGCTATGGCGATACCAAAATTGGCCAAGGGCGCGATGCGGTAAAAAACCTATTGCTTGACAACCCCGAATTGATGGAAGAATTGGAACAAAAGATTATGGAAACACTAAAAGCGGTTAACAACTAAGCTGATTTCTTTTTCCAAACCTCAATTGCTTCAACAGCCTTCCCTTGAGGGTCGTTTTCCAAAGTACTCTTTATCTGTTTGTGAAGCTTTTTTTGTAAAATTTCTGTAGCTTGAGACTGAACCTCATCTGCTGAGACAACATTCAGTGCCTTTGCTCTTAAACTCCCTGGATAGCCGTGTGAAGTGTACCAAGGAAATTTGCGCTTACAGTCCAAGAAGACTAGAGGTAAAATTGGAAGTTTTTGTTCTTGGGCTAATTTAAAAGCTCCTTTTTTAAATGGGTTGAGTAGTATGGTTTCATCCAAATACTCTTTTTCAGGGAAAATACATACGCTGTAGCCTTTTTGAATTACTTTTTGGGCGCGTTCATATACCGCAAACCTACTTGATGAGGAGGAGCGGTCAACCATAATTGCCGCCCTTTTATAGAGGTAACCAAAAATGGGAATCTTAACCAACTCTTTTTTGCCTACAAAGACAAAAGGTGTTTTTCGCAAACGCAGCATCAACATAATGTCCATATAACTACTGTGGTTTGCAATGAGCATATAGCTCTGGTCTTCTGAGGGGAAGTCATTGACTTTATTAACCCAAAATCCTGTTCCAAATAAAACAAAACGAGCCCAAATATTGCGTGCAATCCAAAAAAAATAACGATATCCGTTGGGTAGTAAAAGCAAAAATGCCAAGGGGAGAAAAAGAAGTACTACAGGAAATGCCGCAAGAGTATAAAACCAAATACGCCATAGAATTAAAAGTACTTTTTTCACCAGACAAATATATTCATTTCCAAGCGTTTACTCTTAAAAATAATGTGCAGCTGTTGCTCTCCACAATCAGGAAGCTTACCTTTGTGGAAAATAGTATAAATGGCTAGAATTTTAACAGGGGTACAATCTACGGGGACTCCTCATTTGGGAAATTTATTGGGAGCTGTACTTCCTGCGATTGAAATGTCAAAAGCCAGTCAAGATGATTCTTTCTTATTTATCGCTGACTTGCACTCTTTAACCCAAATAAAAAAAGGTGAAGTACTTCGCGAGAATACTTTTGCGACTGCAGCTACTTGGCTAGCTTGTGGACTAGACATTAAAAAAACTCATTTTTACCGTCAAAGTGATGTGAGTGAAGTAACCGAACTTGCATGGTATCTCAATTGCTTTTTCCCTTATCAAAGACTTACACTTGCTCATTCTTTTAAAGATAAATCAGAACAGTTGTCAGATATCAATACTGGACTTTTTTCTTATCCAATGCTCATGGCGGCAGACATATTACTTTACGATGCTGAAATTGTTCCAGTCGGTAAAGATCAACTACAGCATTTGGAAATTACCCGCGATGTAGCCTCTCGATTTAACCATCAAATGGGAGAAACTTTTGTTATTCCTAAAGCAAAAATTCAAGAGCATGCCCAATACATTCCCGGTACTGATGGTCAGAAAATGAGTAAATCGAGAAACAACACTATTAATGTGTTTTCTCATGAGAAAAAGCTGCGTAAGCAAATCATGGGGATTCAAACCGATAGCACTCATCTAGAAGAACCTAAAGATCCTGATAAGTGTAATGTATTTGAACTCTATAAATTAATAGCTCCTGCTTCATCTATCCAAGCTTTACGAGAAAAATACCTCGCTGGAGGAATGGGTTACGGTTATGCCAAGCAAACGCTATTTGAATTAATACTTGAGCGATTTGGAAAGGAACGCACTGAATTTGAATACTACTTCCAACATCCTGAAGAAGTCCATATA
>CAZOWC010000003.1:2165-24036 GCA_964583375.1 uncultured Flavobacteriaceae bacterium | reverse complement strand
CAAAGGTGCTGAAAAAGCGAGAAAAGTGGCACACGAAGTACTGTTGAGGGTCCGAGATAAGGTTGGATATTAGATCCACTTAAGTTATTTTCCCGGTAAGGCATGGATCGAGACTCTCATTTCCGTTTGCATTAGTTGTGAGGGAGTAGTAATTACCTTCCATCCCAGTTCCAAGGAGAACTTTTATTTTTTGAGACAGTTGTGACCAAATCTTTCTCCTAAAACTTCTACCCTCATCCAATCCTTAAAAGAAACACTAAAAACAGCTACTGCAGAGCCAAAAGATGAAACAAGCTTAACAGAACGATGCAATCCCATCACGTTAAGCGATTGAAGGATTAAACAGGCCTCTAAGTGTTTCATGACTTGGGGTTGAGAGGTTAATATACAAATCCTTAAATTGATTTATCAATTGAAAAATATAACATTATTTTACTACTTTTGATTGAAATGCAATTAACGCGCTATATCCAAGAATTACTTTACCAACACGAATGTGTGACAATTCCCTATTTTGGAGCTTTTCTCACACGCTATTTTGAAGCTCGAGTAAGTGAAAGTGGGACTTTTACTCCCCCCCGTAAAGAAGTTAATTTTAACCAACTTCTCATGGCAAATGACGGAGTATTGGCGCACTATTTCGCCCAAAAAGAGGCCGTTTCCTACGAAAAAGCTTTGCGCCTTATTGAAAAGGAGGTAAGCAGTTGGAAACGTCGTCTTCAAACACAAACCCTTCGTTTCCCAGGGGTAGGTGAAATTCGACTTAACAAGGCAAGAAGAATAGAATTTGTCCCTTGGGGAAAAGTTAATTTCGATCTAAATTCATTTGGATTGTCCTCTTTCCAAAGAAGTCCCTTAAATAAAACTATAACACTGAATATTATGGAAAATTCAAACAAAGAAGATTTAATGTTTACCCCAGAGAAACAAAAGGATGCATCGAAAAAATCTCCTGTATTACGCTACGCTGCTATAGGCTTGATAGGTGTTGCTTTACTATCAGCTGCTTATTATTTTAGCGATCAATACGTCACTCAAGAGCGTATACTCGCTCAAGAAAAAGCACAACAACAAATTGAAAAAAATGTTCAAGAAGCAACTTTCGACCTTGGTAGGCTTAATGCTGTAGAAGTAAATGTCGCTGCCACATCTGCAGTTATTACTCCCGATCAGATCTATTATAGCGTTATTGCAGGGTCATTTCGATCGATCGATAATGCAGAAAAAAAGGTAAGCCAGCTTATCGATGAAGGTTATCCTGCTGCACTAGCACAGGCTAATCCTGATGGATTGTACCGTGTTGCCTATGGAAGGTATGACACCAAAAAAGAAGCCATCAACATGCTTTATTTTTTAAAGTATACCTTGGAAGAAGACGCTTGGTACCTGGAAGAAAAATAGGTCACATCTGATAAATCCAACCTTTTGGATTGAGCACTTTGACGTTGTTAAAAATACTGAACTGAATTTCTGTTTTTCCTGTCTGCTGGTTAGTAAACACCTCTCCAATTGCCTCTTTAGCTTTTACTTTATCACCCTTTTTAACGTAGAGCTTTCCTAGGTTTTTATAAACCGTAATGTAATTCCCATGACGAATTAATACTGATGGATTACTCCCTTTAAAAGTAACTACAGACATTACCTCTCCTTCAAAAACTGCTCTAACCTCAGTTGAAGGGGCTGTCGCTATGGTAACCCCATTGCTTTGAATCGTAGTAGTTTTTACAACAGGATGCCTTTGGCGACCGAATCCTTGTGTGACTACTCCTTTGTCTAATGGCCAAGGTAACCTTCCTCTATTGGCTTCAAAGTTAGCTGCTATTAACTTAGCTTCAGGTGTCAATTCAAAAGTTTTCTTCCCTGTTTTTCCAGCTGCTTTATTGGAAGCTGCAATTGCTGCTCTAATCAAGCGGTTAATTTCTCTGTCAATCGCCCTTGCTTCTTTTTCTTTTTTCGAAATCTGAGCTGCTAAACTGCGTTCTTTTCGCCTGAGACTTTTGATCAGATTTTCTTGAACGTTTCGCTCTTCTTTGAGTTGTTCCTGAACAGCCTTATTCTCCTCAACCAAAACGAGCTTTTTAGACTTTTCTTCGATCAATGCTTTGTTTAGTTCTTGCAAAAGTTGCGTTTTCTCTGCGATGGCTAAACCCTGTTTTCTTCTGAACTGAGTGTATTGTTTTAGATATTGAATTCTTTTGTAGGCTTGTAAAAAGTTTTCTGAAGAAAACAAGAACATCAAGCGGTTCTGGAGGGATTTGCTTGCATAAGAATTCTGAATCATTTTGGCGTAATCCTCTTTAAGTACTTCCAGTTCTTTTCGCTGATCACTGATATTCCTTTCGTTTAAGTTAATTTTTCGAGTCAGTAAATTTACTTGAGCATTCGTTACTTTAATCAGTTCTTCTCTTACGCTGAGTTTGACTTGTAAGTCTTCCACCTCTGTTACTACATTTTTTCGTGTTTTTTTACTTGAGAAAAGTAACTCATTAATTTGTTTTATTTCATTCTTTAAGCGAATACGCTGAGCCTCTAATTCTTGCTGTCGCTTTGTTGTGGATTGGCTCAATACAGCTCCCGCCCCGATCCAAAATAGCACCAAGAAGAGAAATGTACGGCTCATTAAAATGAGAGTTGCTTATACCCTTGAGGTATTTCAAATGGAAAACTTATTGATCCTGGCAAATCTGTTCGAGTAAATTCCAGATTTATCTTTTGCAGCTCTTTCCCGTCTGATAATGAGATTTCAATTTCTTGGGGGATAAATTCGCCTTGAATACGCTGGTGATTGATATACCTCACGGTAAGGCTTTGGAATGATCCAGGAATCAAAAATCGCTGTTCTTTTAATAAAAAAGTGGTTGGGTCAAAAAATAAGGTAGGCTGAAGTCCAGACTTTCTTCCTTGTGGAATAAGAATATAATACTGTGGATTTGAAATTTGTTTCCATTTCCCTAGAGTAGGGTCTAAAAAGGGTTTTCCCAATAAGAGATTTTCAATGTCGTCATATGTAAATGAAGTATTAAATGGAGCATTTATCAACTCAAAATCACCTCGAAAATAATTTTTTTGAAATTTTTCATAAAATGAAACCCCTTCTTTGGTCACCATAATTTTAGCGATAGGGATCACCATTGAGGCACTCATCCAAACTGTTTTTTGAGCTTTCATTCGAAGCTGAACTATAATTTGCTGCTGTCTTTTACCATCATCATAAACCGCTCGAATTCGCGAACGAAGCCTATCTACTTTGGGGTAGTTTCCTTTAATTTTTGATGCCAACGCATTGATATCTACATTTTTAATAGGGGTATTTGTTGGCAAAACAGCTAAACTCTTACAGGCTGACAGGGTAAAGAATAAAGCCGCTGCTATAGTTCCTAAGATATTTATTCGATTTCTCATTTTAATTCAGAGTAGTCCCCTATACTCACAAAGGTAGGATTTCCGTTATAATGAACGTGATTTCCAATCATGGCTTTTTCACAATTAACGTCTATGATTGAACTGTGATTTTGAATCAAACTATACTTTACCGTTGAGTTCTGAACACGTGTTCCGTCTCCAATACTCACCCCAGGACCTATGGTGCTGTCTAGTATATGAACCCCTTTACCAATAAAACATGGCGGTATAACAGTACTGTTTTCTATACGTGCAGTTGAATCAATCAGTTCTTCGCCCTCCTGGTGTTTGATGGCTAACATTTCTGTATTGGTTAAAAGGGTTGCTTCAGCGTTACCACAATCCATCCAACTCGAAACAGTCCCGGGTTTAAATACCGCTCCATCAGTTATCATTGCTAAGATACCCTCATTAATTTGATATTCTTTCCCCTTCTCCAGTTTCTGGGAAACTACCTTTTCCAAAGCCTTTGTTAATCGTTCAATTTCTTTGAAATAATAAATTCCTACAACTGCAAGGTTAGAAACAAACTTTTGAGGCTTCTCAACTAGATTTACAATAGAATTCCCTGAATTGAGCTCCACTACTCCAAAAGCTTCGGGACGATCTACTTGCTTGACCCAAATCACTGCATCAGCCTCTGGATCCAGTTTTAAATTTGCCCTGATCAAGGTGTCCGCATATGCAACTACAGCAGGTCCTTTTAAAATTGAAGCTGCACACATTATGGCATGACCAGTCCCCAAAGGTTGGTCTTGTCTAAAAAGATGCGCTTTTGCCCCTAATTCATTCGCCAGTACAGCCAAGGACTTTTCAACCTCTACTCCAAAAAAAGCAGGATCGCCTAAAATAAATCCAATGTCGGTTACGGGTTCTTCAACTACTCTGGCAATTTCACGGACCAGTTGGTGTACAATTGGGCTTCCTGCAACTGATATCAACGGCTTTGGAGTAGTTAAACTATGTGGTCTTAGTCGGGAACCTCTCCCCGCCATTGGTACAATAATTTTCATTTATTTAAAATTGTATGGTTTTCAGAAAACAATGAAACTGAATTTTCTTTACATTCAGGTGTATATAAGTTATTTTTTGCCCGTACTTCCAAAACCTCCTTCCCCTCTGTCTGTTTCTGACAATTCTTGGGTAAGCTTCCAATCAATTTGCTCAAATTTTGCAACCACCAATTGGGCAATTCGCTCTCCAGGTTCAATAGTAAAGGCCTCATTGGACAGATTAATCAATATTACTCCTATTTCTCCTCTATAATCTGCATCTATGGTGCCAGGAGCATTCAAAACTGTAATACCAAATTTTGCTGCTAAACCGCTTCTGGGTCTTACTTGAGCTTCATATCCTTCTGGTAGGGATATTTTGAGGCCTGTAGGTATAATTTTCCGCTCTAAAGGCTGTAGGGTAATTGCGGCTTCTAAAACAGCTTTTAGATCTACTCCAGCAGAAGCTTTTGTAGCGTAAGTGGGAAGGTCAAAATTACTTTCATTTTGAACTTGAACAAATATCATCTCAATATATTTTGTTCGTTAAAAATACAAAAACCACAGAGGCCTATTATCTACTTTTTTAAAATTGTTTCTTTGTTTTATTAACGAATATTACGCTACTAGAGCTAAAATCATAATCCCTCTAAACAAGTTTTTTTTGAGACATTTATTCGGTCTTCCACTTCGATAGTAGGATAATTAAAATAGGATGGTGTTGCAATTTCCTTGAGTTAAGTGATTTGGATTTCAATATAGTACTGAATTCAAAACTTACCCCCTTGTTAAATGGTCTAAACTGCTGTTCTGCTTTTTAAAATCTTTTGGAGAAACATTGAGCTCACCTAAACTATTGGAGGTTGCCAATCTCAATAAAAAGATCTGCTCTGATTGGATTTGTAGATTCATAATTCAATGAGGCTTGTATAGGGTTTTTAATTTTCTTCACAATTTAAATATAGGACTCTGTCCCACCTGCATTAAAAAAATTATTTTTGTAGGACAAAAAATCTTTAAATGAAGTATTTGCTGGTGGTGCTGACAGCCAAATTACTGGAAAGTCTTCAGGACTTGAAGTGCATTAAGAGGATTCACAAAGGATGACAATAGCGATCGCGGGCATGACCGACTTCGTGATAGAAAGTATACAGCCTTTGGACAATTAAAAAGTCTTCCCAAAAAGATTTTATAACTCCAAAGCTAACGATTACTTAGTAACAAATATTATATGTTCTAGCTGGATGATCTGAAGTAATTCCAAAAGCAAAATCAGGCTCAGTTCCAAAAAATACAGAAACTAATCGACCTTCTCTAGGATTAGATTTCAAAAGTATATAACTTTCATGGTGAAAAGCCAATAGAGCAGTTAAAATTAACTTTTAAGGAAGAGAGGTTCGGTTTTACTAACTGTTGAGTGCTTCCGCTCCTCCAACAATTTCTAATATTTCATTCGTAATAGCAGCTTGTCTGGCCTTGTTATAAGTCAGCTTAAGTTGGTCTCTAAGCTCAGTGGCGTTGTCTGTGGCTTTGTGCATTGCTGTCATACGTGCTCCATGTTCACTAGCAAACGAGTCTCGAATTGCTTTATACAGTTGCATTTTTAAAGACTTAGGAAGTAGGTCATTTACAATTTCAGCCTTTGAGGGTTCAAAAATATAATCTGCACTGGCTGTTTCAGCTTCGGTAGAAGAAGCCACTATAGGAAGATAAGGTTCTACTTCTACAATTTGAGTGGCCGCATTTTTAAATCGGTTGTACACCAAAACAACTTCGTCGAAACTTGCCTCGGAAAATTGATCCATAATTTGCTGAGCTACTTTGCCCACGTTTTCGTAGGTTAACTTATCAAAAACAGCATCGTGAACCGCATTAATTTTACCCGTTTTCTGTAATACTTCTGATCCTTTTTTCCCAACAGTAATCAATGAAACCTCCTGTTGAGCAAAGTCTTCGGTAAAAAGTTGACGTGTTTTTTTAATGATATTTGCATTGAATGCACCACATAGACCTCTGTTGGAAGTAATCGCTACAATCAATACCCTCTGTTTATCACGAACCTGAGTAAATGGATTCTGACTGTGTCCTTCGAGTGTACTACTAAGGTTTTGAATCAATTCCGTCAAAGTGTTGGCATAAGGACGCATGGCAGTAATGGCATCTTGAGCTTTTTTCAATTTAGCAGCAGATACCATTTTCATGGCACTGGTAATCTGCATGGTAGAAGAAACTGATGCTATCCTATTCCGTATTTCCTTAAGGTTTGCCATAGCTTATGCGTATTGCTTTGATATTTCTTTTGCAACTGCATTTAGTGCATCTAAAACTTCATCAGTTAACTTTCCTGCTTTCAAGTCAGCGAGTACATTGCTGTGTTTTTTGCGAAGCGTTTCGAGAAAGGATTGTTCAAACGCCTTTACACTCTCAACAGGAACATCCCTTAATAGGTTTTTAGACCCTGCATAAATAATTGCAACTTGGTCTTCAACAGTAAATGGATCGTTTTGAGCTTGCTTTAAAATTTCAACGTTTCGCTTTCCTTTTTCAATAACATTAAGTGTTGCTGCATCAAGGTCAGAACCAAATTTTGCAAAGGCTTCCAATTCACGGAACTGAGCTTGATCTAATTTTAGTGTCCCCGAAACTTTTTTCATTGACTTGATCTGTGCAGAACCTCCAACTCGAGATACCGAAATTCCTACATTAATTGCAGGACGAACTCCTTAGTTAAATAAATCAGATTCTAAGAAAATTTGCCCGTCAGTAATAGAAATTACATTGGTTGGAATATAAGCAGATACGTCCCCTGCCTGAGTTTCTATTATGGGTAAAGCGGTAAGTGATCCTCCTCCTTTTACCTTTTCTTTTAAAGAATTTGGAAGATCGTTCATTTCTTTAGCAATGTTGTCATCATTAATAACTTTTGCGGCTCGTTCTAGCAAACGTGAATGCAAGTAAAATACATCTCCTGGATAAGCCTCACGTCCTGGGGGTCTTCTCAGAAGAAGCGATACCTCGCGGTAAGCTACAGCTTGTTTTGATAAATCATCATAAATGATCAAGGCTGGTCGCCCTGTATCTCTAAAATACTCTCCAATTGCAGCGCCCGCAAAAGGAGCATATACTTGCATCGGAGCTGGATCAGATGCATTCGCGGCAACAATAGTGGTATAGGCTAATGCCCCTTTGTCCTCTAATGTTTTGGCAATCCCTGCCACTGTGGAGGCTTTTTGTCCAATAGCTACATAAACACAATACACAGGTTCACCGGCCTCATAAAACTCTTTTTGATTTAAGATGGTATCAATACAAACAGTTGTTTTTCCTGTTTGACGATCCCCAATCACCAGCTCTCGTTGGCCGCGGCCAACGGGTATCATGGCGTCGATAGATTTAATTCCAGTCTGAAGTGGTTCATTCACCGGTTGACGGAAAATAACTCCAGGGGCTTTTCGCTCTAGAGGCATTTCGAAAAGTTCTCCTTCTATTGCTCCTTTCCCGTCTATAGGATGTCCTAAAGTATTTACAACACGTCCAACTACTCCTTCACCCACATTAACAGAGGCAATTCGTTGAGTTCTCTTTACGGTATCTCCTTCTTTTACACCTTTGGATGCTCCTAAGAGTACAACCCCTACGTGATCCTCCTCTAAGTTTAGCACCATCCCTTCAAGGTTGTTGTCGAAAGAAACTAATTCTCCGTACTGTGCGTTGGAAAGCCCAAAAACACGAGCAATCCCGTCTCCTACTTCCAATACCGTTCCTACCTCATCTAGGGTATTTGCTGAAGTGTAACCGGCGAGTTGCTTTTTTAATATTGCTGAAACTTCAGCGGGGTTTACGTCTGCCATGATCAATATGATTTAGATCGAGTTCGTTTTTGTTAATGTAGTTTTGATTGCGTTCAGCTGATTCGACACGCTAGCGTCGTATTGCATGTCACCAATCTTGAGAATGTACCCACCTATAATAGATGGATCAATCTTGTTTTCTAGAATTGTTTTTTTATCTGAAAGCTTTTTCGCTTCTTTTAACACCTGTTGTTTCAATTCGGGTGTTAAAGCAATTGCTGTTCTTACTATTGCTTTGACCTCGCCCTTTTGAGCAGCAAATAATTCTATATACTGCTCACAGATTCCTCCTAATAATTCCATCCTGTTTTTGTTAGCCAAAAGCGAAAAAAGCTCTTGTGTTTGCACACTCGTACCGGGCAAAAGCTCGTTGAGAATTACTTTTTTCTTCTCCACTGCCAACATTGGGTTTTCCATAATCGAGCTCAATTCCTCATTCTCTTTCATCAACGACGATAGTGTCTGCATGTCATCAGACACTTTTTGTGACGAATTTGCCTCTTCAGCAAATGCTAAAGTTGCTTTGGCGTAACGAAGTGAAGCTCGAGTTGTTTTCATTATTTCAGATCAGAATCTTGGATCAATTGATCTATCAATTCAACTTGTTTGTCTTTATTGTCCAATTCTTTTTGAAGCACTTTTCCCGCAATGTCCATTGCAAGAGAACCAACTTGTTCTCTTAGCTCTTTTATTGCTGCACGTTTTTCATTTTGGATGGCTTCTTGAGCTTGTATCAGAATTTTATCTGCTTCAGCTTGTGCTTCTTCTTTAGCTGTGTTGATCAAATCAGCACGAGTAATGCGTGCTCCTTTGAGCAATGCTTCTTTTTCAGCACGTGCTTCTTTTAAAATGCGTTGATTATCTGATTGCAAACTTTCCATTTCAGTTCGCGCAGCTTCTGCTGAAGCTAAGGCGTCTTTTATCGAAGTTTCGCGTTCATTTACCGCACTCAAAATAGGGCCCCATGCGTATTTTCTTAAAAGAAAAAACAGTCCAATGAAAATCATTGATTGCCAAAAAAACAGGCCTATAGAAAACTCACTTATTAATTTTTCCATCGTTTAAAACTTTGCGTTAAAGTACCTCTGTAAAGGAATATTTTGTTTATACTGCAAACAAAGCAGCAAAACCAATTCCCTCTACAAGAGCAGCAGCAATTAACATTGCTGTTTGAATTTTACCGTAAGCATCTGGTTGACGGCCAATAGCCTCCATTGCAGAACCACCGATTCTACCGATTCCCATACCTACTCCGATTACTACTAAACCGGCACCTACCATTACTGGAATTTCCATAGTTATAAATTTAAATTAAACATTCTTTTTAGACACATAACTGTGTATGTTTTAATGATGCTCGTGTTCCTCTGCGGCAAAGCCGAAATAGAGTGCTGAAAGCATCGTGAAAATATAGGCCTGTAATAAAGCCACTAACAATTCTATCAATGAGATTGCAAAAGCCAATCCAAAGGATAATGGACTTCCCAACCAACTTTTAAAAATAAACATCAACCCAATTAAACTCATCAGTACAATATGTCCTGCTTGCATATTTGCATACAGACGAATCAACAATGAAAAGGGTTTAATAAATATTCCTAACACTTCAATAGGAATTAAAATAATGTACAAGGGTATTTTGGCATACCACTTCATTGAGGATCCTAATGGATCAAAAAGGTGAAGCCAATAATCTTTTGTCCCGGTAAGATTTGTAACCAAAAATGTTAAAAGTGCCAATCCAAAAGTGACTGCAATATTCCCAGTTACATTTACTCCTAGTGGAGTAAGTCCTAAGAGGTTTAAAAACCAAACAAAGAAAAAGACAGTTAACAGAAAGTTCATATACTTCATGTATTTTTTTTCGCCAATATTTGGCCTCGCAATATCATCGCGTATGTATAGAACAATGGGCTCAAAAAAGCGTCCTACCCCGGCTGGAACTCCTCCATTGACAGCATAGGTTTTAGCAAGTGATCTAAACAACCAGAACATTAATAATGCGATCAATAACATACTGACAACCCCTTTTGTAATCGATAGGTCAAGAGGAGCAATATTAGTAACGTGATGGAATTCGTCATAATTGATAGTCCCCGCCTCATCTGTCTTATATATTTTACCGTGCTCTAATTTGTAGTAATTTGAACCTATATCAGCAACCTCTTCCCCGTGATGAAGTTTGGTTGATGAAAAGATTTGTAAGCCTTCATCCCAAAGTATGACAGGTAACGGAATGCCGACATAAACGTGCTTTCCCTGATCGTTGGTGTAAGAAAACAAACTGAAATCGTAAGCATCTTCAAGGTGATGAGAAATATACTCTTTTATTTCTGTCTTTAAATCTTTGGTTGTTTCACTATCTTTAGCATACAAATAGTTAGGCGCTGAAAACAATACTACCAAAAAGACAGAAAAAAGGGTAAATTTGTTAAGAGCTGACGGCATAAAACGTTATTATAAATAGTGTTTTTAAGCGCTGCAAATGTAAGGCTTTCGAATAAATAAAGAAACAATTAAATGCTTTTTTGAATTTCTTTTAAGCAAGGGTCGGTTTTTAGAATAAAATGACTTCTTATACAGAGACTTTCTGTGCTCTTTTGTCACTATTTGTATCGCCTCGCAAGAAGCATAATTTCCAGTATTAATCCCAATGAATAGGGGATAAAAAAAATAAAAAACTCTTGACGAATAAGAATCCCGTCTAAATGAAACTTTGGGTGAAATAAAATAAAATAGGTGCTGAATTTGAGTGCTACAGTAAGCAAGTAAAGCACTGCTAAGTTGCTCTTCTTTTTATCTATACCCCATGCCAATAGGGTCAAAGCCACTAATGTCAAAACTGCATTAATACCGTAACTTTGAATTAAAAAGGTTTGTGCTAGGGGATTAAACTGAAGGTGGAAAACAAGTCCAACACCCATGAGAACGAGAAGTGAAATGATAAAGCTCAAGGTTTTTTTCATTCGTTGTCCCAGAATTTTTTGCTTTGACGAAAAATTAACCACGAAATGGTGAGCAGTCCAAAACCAGATATTAAAAGAGTAGCAAGCTTGTTGGGAAGCGCATAGGTTCTATCTAAATAGGTGCCAAGTTGTATCGATCCATACATAATGAAAGCGATTTGAATCGCTAGACTTGAAAAAATGAGCCATTTATTAGGCTGTTTTTTCATGTGAGTCTCTTAGTTTCTTTACCCCTTCCTCTGATGATTGCATTTTACATTGAGCATTAAAGATCGCACCTGATTCAACAATAAGCTTGTGAGTTAATACCTCTCCCTCTAAGTTAGAGTTGGACTTTAAACTCAAAACTCCAGATACCATAAGCTTTCCTTTAAAAAAACCTTCTATCTCAGCATTGGTACATGAAACCTCGCCTGAAACTTTAGCTTCTTTACCTATAATTACTTTTCCTGTGGTTTCAACATTTCCTTCAACAGAGCCATCTATCCTAATGTCTGTCTTTGCTTTCAAAGTTCCTTTTAACGAGGTGTTTTGGTCAATTTTACTATACTGTGCGCTAGTCTCTAATCCTTTCATTTTTAGGGGTTTTCCAGTTTTTATTTTTTAAAATTGTTCGATATTGGGAAGCTAAAGCTACAAAATTATCGGTATTTCGTTGAATCAGTTCTTCTAGTCCTACTTCTGTTTCTATATTTTTAACCTCCTGAGGGTCTCTAATTCCGTGTACAACTACAAAAACATATTCTTCGTTAAAGGTATCGAGACTCACTTTCCATCTTTGTTTTACGATTTGTAAAGTTGCTTTAATCTCTTCAAAAAAAGCTTTTGATTGTTTTGTTTCTGAAGATAAAAACGGGAAAATCCACTTGTAGTTCTTGTAAACAACACCGCTTTCTTTTAAGTTGTCAAAGGCTTCGATTTCCTCAGTTAAGGCTTTTGCATTTTTTGCTTCTTCCGAAGCACTATAAGTGCTAATAACATCTGCCAATGCTGATTTCCATGCTTCAACCCCATTAAGCCTTCCATTGATATGGGCTTTTAATAAAGCCGCTTTCGGTTCAATACTACTGCCGCTTGCTAAAATCATTAAAGGCTCAATCGCTTCTCTTGCCTCTGCAAACTTTTGCTTTTGAAATAAATCTAGAATATCTTTATAAAGAACTTTAGGAGTAATCAACTGGGAATTATCAAAATTTTCAGGGTCAGAAATTAGTTGAGCAAAGGCTGTTTCAGGATACTCTTCTAAGAGAGTGGATTTGTACACTGCTGCTAAAGGAGCGTTTTGAGTTGATGCCATCCTAAATAAGTGATACAATGCTTTCACTTTTAATTCATCCGATGGCTCTAGAGAAATCAAATTTATCAAACGTTCTTCTGCTAAAGGATAATTTTTAAATTTTTCTTTATAAATAATTCCTAACTGGATGTAAGCTCTGTGATTCAGTCTTTTTATACTGTCTCGTTCCTCTTCTGATTGAGGAAGTGAAGCGACAAAATTTTCTGGGGTTTCCTGGATTATTCTAGGCTTTAAGGTTACATTTTCAACTGAAACCTCATCAACTTGATTGATATTCTCAATTGCCAAAGCACTTCTCCAATTGTCAATATTGGGACGAGTACCCCAACGTGTTAAAAAATTTTGCTTCCCTTGTAAAATTAGATTTGAATTGTAAAAGTAAAATGATGAGCTTGATCTTCCTAGGAGCTGAAACCGACTGCGGTCTTCTTTGGCTTCTAATTCATTTTTTGCGAGAAGTAATTTCTGATCAATGAACGCCTGAAAATAGTCAAGCTGTTCAGAGTAAGGGAGAGCTGTGATTTTCAGAATACTATCCGTCTCTTTTACTGTTTTTTCATAAATAATGACATCAGAAAGGTTTTCCCGTTGACGGCTTAATTGTTTGTAACGGGTTGAAGAAGGATCAAAAAATGAGAGTAAACGATCCAAATACTGCCCAGTTTTGATATACGATCCGTTTTCAAAATAATACCGGACCAACTCTTGATAATTTTGAATTTCTGTGTATCTGTCAATAGTTGCTGTTTGTAAAGATTTATCAAAATATGCTAGTGCTAAGCTATCTTCACCTTGGTTGAGGTACATTTTTGCCAAAGCACTATGAATGCTATGTACATACGGTTCGTTTTCATAATTGTTTAGCAAACGCTCTACTTCATCTTGTTTTTCTTCAAATTCCAGTGAGGGGTTTAATATGCTCTGCTTAATTTTTGCTTCGATCAAAATATTTCTCGGTGCTTTACGTTTGAGTTCACTTATCATGACGTAGGCTAATCTAGCGCTGTCAAGCTGATTCGTGCCTTCTAAAAGTTGTCCTGAGACAAACAAGTAACGTGCTTTATTTTTTCTTTTGGGTTCATGGGCTGCAGCTCTTTGAATATAAAACGAAGCAGAATCCATTTGACGCAACCGAATAAATGCATCTGCTAAAGTTGCGTTTGCAAGCGGGTAAAACTTGTTTTTTGATGTCAGTGATTGAACTAACGGCCCCAAGTTTTCTGCAGCCAGCTCAACATTGTTAAGACGAATATTTGTTTTCTCCCTCCATATTTTCCCTTCTGTATATGCCGATGGGTTCGCCCCACTCTCTAATAAAAAATTAAATGCTTCAAGAGCAGGGAAAAACCTGCGGTCAAAATACCGAGCTTTTCCCAACAACAAATACGCCTCATCAATCTGGGAATTATATTGGGTTTCATCTATTTTAATAGAATGTTTTTGAATGGCCTTAACTGCTTTTTCTTCGGCGCGATCAAAACCTGGAACTATGGTAGTTTCATCAAAGTTTTCTCCTCTCAAGTTGATCGGTTCAACAGGAAGTAATTCATAAAAATTTTCTTCAAAGGCCTGTCCTAAAATTGCATCTCCTACAGCAAAGGCCTCTTTGCCGTTGAATAATACATTATATTTTGTTGTCAATGCATGATATTGTCTGTTGAATAACCCCTTTTTGGTTGTGCTACAAGATAACATCATCCCAACCAAGACCAATAATACCCAAAAAGAAAGATGCTTTTTAAACATAGAAATCGCTGTAGCTTAATAACTTAAAAACTCTTGGTTTAGTATGTATTAGTACATCTAATTTGAAAAATAGGATTCGAGCTCCTTAAAGGTTTCTGGAGTGGTTTAGATGTCTTTGATTGCCAATCCTTTTTCTAAAAGAACAATTCGATCGCAAACTTCTATTACATGAATCAAGTCATGACTTGAAATCAAAAAGGTAGTCCCGTGCTTTTCTGCTTCATCCCTGATTAATTTTTTTAACCGAATTTGTGTGGTTGGGTCAAGATTTGCAAAGGATTCGTCTAAAATAACAAGTTCTGGTTTCCCGATTAATGTCCCCACGATTCCTGCCTTTTTTTGGTTTCCTTTAGACAGATCTCTCAAGTACTTTTTTTGTCCCAATATCTCTCCGTTGAAAAACGGTTCGAACTCTTGAACCCAAATGTTAATCTCTTCCTTTGACACTGCTCTTAAATTTCCCAAAAAATAGAAGTATTCCTCAACTGTTAAATAACTAATTAGATAGCTTTCGTCTATAAATGCAGAAGTGTAAGGTTTCCATTCTTCACTCTTATGAACGTCAATTTTATTGAAGGTCACATTGCCGGTACTGGCTTCAATAAGGTCTAAAAGTAAACTGAAAAGGGTTGTTTTTCCTGATCCATTATTTCCAACTAAACCAAATTTTTGTCCTTTGGGAACTTCCAGGTCTAAAATTCCTAAGACTGTTTGTCCTGAATACTTTTTTGAAAGATTTGTTACAGTTATCATAAGACTTATTTATTAAATGATTTAACTGTTTGATATTTCTTTTTTTTATAGGTCTTTACAATCACATTCAACAATTGTTTTTGAAAGATCACCCCTGATAATCCAACAAATACAAGCCCAAAATAGTGGGATATTGAGAAATTAAAAAAATAATCGAGAATATATCCTATGGAAAAAAATCCTAAAAAAACATCTGCAATTTTATTACTCTTGTTTATCAGAAAAGTCAAATAATTGTTGCTTAAGGAGAGACATATGATGGACAAAAACCAAATCCAAATTGAATATGTCATCCCGTTTTCAACACTATGGACTATGCAAAATGGTAGTAAAACAACTAAAGGTAAGGCATTAAAAATTGATCCTAAAGAACGAACTATCACTCCGCGAATAATTACTCTTTTTGTAATAGGAAGAAGTAAAAGTTGCTTTACTTCAGTAACCGGTATGGCCTGAAAAAAATAGCGGATCAGTAAGTCAACTGCAAAATAAATTCCAAGGAATGAGTTAATCGAAAATATAGGATCTGTTTCTGGATTTTGTTTTTTTAACAGAAAAAAAAGCCTATTCCGAGAAATAGAAAAGCGACTAAAAAAAAAGCACTACAAATCCTAATAAAATTCTAATGGCAAGTTTGAACTCCCATTGGGGAGCACGAAAAAATTTTTTCCTGCTTAAACTTAAAGAATCAAAAAGTGAAAAGGGCTTCATTTGAGTTTTATTTACTTGAACGCATCTCCAAGTTTAGGCATATTTTTTACATTTGAAAAAAAAAGCTATGCCTTCATTTCATTCCCTAAAAGTATCAGGAATTGATAGTGCCTCAGTAGATGCTGTGGTGATCTCTTTAGAGGTTCCTGAATCTCTAAAAGAATCCTATAAATTTATTCCTGGTCAATATGTTTCTATAGAAACTACTATAGATCAGGTCCTTGTAAGGCGATCCTACTCTCTGTGTTCCGCTCCTGATGAGCCTTCTCTAAGAGTGGGTGTGAAAAAACTAGATAAGGGGGTTTTTTCAACCTATATCAATGAATCTTTAAAGCTTGGAGATATTCTAAAAGTAAGTGTCCCTGAAGGCCGTTTTGTGTATGAAGCTTATAAAAATGAGGGGGGGCTTCTTGCTATTGCTGCTGGAAGTGGGATTACGCCTATCTTTTCTATATTAAACTCCTTTCTAGCTAATAAAAACGGACAGGAATTCACTTTAATCTACGGCAATAAATCCCCTGAACAAACAATGTTTTATCAGGAAATAAAAGATTTAGAAACTAAGCACTCCGAGCAACTAAGCGTTCATTGGGTTTTTAGCCAGTCCAGCGAGGAAGGTGCTTTGCTTGGTAGAATCAATCCTTCAGTGATCAATTTTGTCCTCAACCAACAAAACCGTTTGCCCGATCGCAGCTTTTTGTGCGGACCAGAACCCATGATTGTATCTATTAGTGAGCAACTACAAAATAAAGGAGCCTCCAAAGATCATATATATTTTGAATTATTTGCGGCCAGTTCAAAAACTGTGGAAGTTGAAGATCAGGCTGAAAAAGGTCGCTTCACAATTACGTGTGACGAAATTACACATACACTTGATCTCGTTCCGGATAAATCACTATTGGATATCGCCCTAGATGCAAAACTGGAAGTGCCCTACTCCTGCCAAGGAGGGGTTTGCAGCAGTTGTATCGCTAAAGTAAAAGAGGGAAAGGCGAGTATGATCACAAATCAAATTCTTACCGATGATGAAATAGAAGAAGGATTGGTCTTGAGTTGTCAGGCGATTGCTCAGTCAGATTCTATCCATCTTGATTTTGATGATGTCTAATTAAACAAAGCGTATATTAGGACACCTTTAAACAACAAAAGCAGATAAGTTACTGCGTTCACTTGTCTATTACTCCACCCCTCAAAGGCCAATCCTGTTATAAAAATTAAAGGACATAGAGCAATCTCATAAAGGTTGAAGGGTCCTTCGTTGTTCACTAACAAGACAAGGGCGCCAACTGCAATCAAATTTAAAAGAAATAATGAAGATAAGTTTGGCCCAATAATTCTAAGACTTTTCTTTGAAAACAACAGCTGTATAAACATGAATAAACAAAATCCTAAATAACTTATAAATTCCACTGAGTTAAAATTGTAAACTAACTTTTCGACCTCCCAAAAAACCAATCCGTTCTCAATATTATAAACTAACTTAAGAGTGTAAAACAAGAAATTGATAACTAAAAATGGGGTGACTACTGCCAAAATTGCCCTTAAATTGATCAGCTTTTTAAACACTAAAACAACGAATACAGTAGAGAAAAGCAGGTATAATCTGGGTTCAAAAAAGGTCAAAAGGGTAAGGTTTAAGGAGATGTTGAATAGAGGTTTTGTGGTCTCCTGTGCCCTTTCGAGTTGTGAAATATCCAAAAAAGCAAGGAATAGAAATACGTTGAGTAAAAGTCCGTCAAACTGTATCCCCTCTCCTGGAATAAACAACAACAGTAGAGGGAGGCAAAGTAAAATAAAACAAGGGATATTTACATAGCGATTTTTACTGTTTGCGTAAAGTAAAATTCCATTAAGCAAAAACACAACACAAGACTTTACAAAGGCAAAAAGCATAGTGTAATGCAGCCCCTCTTTGTGTAATGACGGATTAGTGTGTAAGAAATAGAGAACCAAAAAAATTCCCACAAAACTCAGGATCCAAGAAGTTAAATTTGTTTTGCGAAAAAGGTTGGCTACCATATTCGTTTCTCTTAAATTTGCAAGGTAAGTAAACTACTCATGATGAAAAACTTTTTTGAAGGTATCGCCTGGTTGTTTGAAGAAGTCTTATTTCTTCCTTATGCCGTTTTGCGTCAACTTGAACAAACAAACTGGACTTTGGCCAATAGTGTAAACTGGATTTTTTTAATTGTAGGATTTTCTGCTATGGTTTATTGGGTAATACAACTCAATTTGTTTGAAAAAAGCGGTGAAGAAGACAAGGATCCCTCTGCACACTCTTTCCTATAAATCGAAGCCAATATCTTTTCGATAATACATTCCCTCAAAAGAAATTCCTTCAAGCGTCTCATACGATTTTCGTACTGCTTCGTCAATATATTCCCCAAAGGATGTAGCAGCAAGTACTCGCCCTCCATTTGTTAGGACTCTATCACCTTCTCCTAGTGTTCCTGCGTGAAAAACCATATCTGTCTTTCCTAATCCACTAATTGATTTCCCTTTTTCGTAGGCTTCAGGATAACCGCCTGAAACATCCATCACCGTAGCGGCAAAATGGGGTTCAACTTCCAGCTTTATTTCGTCTAAACGGCCCTGGTGAACTGCCTGAAATAGGGCTAATAAATCCGTTTTTAATCTTGGCAATACAACTTCTGTTTCAGGATCTCCAAGGCGAACATTGTACTCGATTACTTTAGGGGTTTCGCCCACTTTAATTAATCCAATAAATACAAATCCCTTGTAAGGCATTCCGTCTTTTTGGAGTCCTTCTATCGTTGGCTTTACAATTTCGGCATCTATTTTGTTTTTAAATGTTTCCGTGACAAAAGGAACTGGGGATATGGCTCCCATACCTCCAGTATTCAAACCCACATCTCCTTCACCTATACGCTTGTAATCTTTAGCCATTGGGAGGGTAACATAAGATGCCCCATCAGTTAACACAAAACAAGAGAGTTCGATTCCTGAAAGAAATTCCTCTATCACAACTTTAGTCGAAGCACTCCCAAACTTTTTATCTACAAGCATACGTCTCAACTCACTTTTAGCATCCTCAAGCTTTTCTAAAATTACCACCCCTTTGCCCGCAGCTAGACCGTCTGCTTTTAAAACGTAGGGGGGATTGCTCTGTTCTAAATAGGCTTCTCCTTCAGCCAAATTTGAAGCGGTAAATTCGGCATAAGCTGCCGTTGGGATACTGTGCCGGATCATAAATTCTTTAGCAAAGGATTTGCTTCCCTCAAGGGTTGCAGCAGCTTTTTCTGGACCTATAACTCCCACATTTTGCAAGTCCTTCTCCGCTAAAAAGAAATCGTGTATTCCTTTGACCAATGGTTCTTCAGGGCCTACAACAACCATTTCAATCTGATGGTCGAGCACTGCAGCTTTTATTCCTTCAAAATCAGTTACGCCTAAGGAGAGGTTTGTTGCACATTTTGCAGTTCCAGCATTTCCTGGTGCTGCAAAAAGCTTCCCGCAATCCTTACTTTGACTTAATTTCCAACACAAGGTATGTTCTCTCCCTCCACCGCCAATAACCAATACATTCATTATATAATAATTTTGGCAAAGATAACCACTATTCGTTATTCCAATAGGGGGATTCTTATTCTTTTAAAAAAGCACTTAACTCCTTTTTAAAACGGTCTAAAATATCCTTTGATACTGTTTTAGGTTCCGGTATTTCGAACTGCTTATTTTCGAGTTCGCGGGATGTTAAACTCATAAAAAACGATTCCATACCCTGCAAGCGGCTTTTTTGATTGGGGTGCTCTAGGCCGTCTGATAGAAAGAGGACTGGTGTTCCAAAAGCTACGGCGGGTAATGCCGAGTGTATCCTTGAGGTGACTACAAGCTTGGCTTTTGCTATCCCTTTTAATTGCACTAATGCCGCATCCTTTCGCTCTTTTTCAGTATGCACTTCAGGATCAATAAGCTGACTGCAATATTGAATTTCCTCATCTGTCTGGCTCAAATAGGCCTGAAGTATCTTCATTGCTTTACCGTATATTGCCCGTTTAATGGGCTGCTTTATCAGTTGTAGCATACTTAAAAATTGATATTTTAATCCACTCTTCTTGGGAGATTCTTGTTGTGGAAGTAGTCGCTCCAAAGGACTAATAACTAAAATTCCTTTTCGCTCTTGATTGTTTTTTATAAAGCTTTCTCTTTTTAAACTCAATGTCAAACAGCCTGAGAAATAAGTCTGTATTCCATGATTTTTCAGTGTATTTTGAGTGTATAAGTCTCTGCATCCAATGGGTTCATTTGTCTTTATGTAACGAATTCCTTTGGGGGTAAGCATCTCTTTTTCAGCTGTAGGATTTAAATGAAAGGAGGTGAAAAGGGGAATTATTTGATCTGAGGGAGGCCAGTTTTGGGGTTCTTCCATAAACCAACCGTTCATTATCAATTTGGCTTTGGGTCCGTTATAACGGTGTAATTGATCCCGATCTATGGACAAAACTTCTTTTGAGCCAATCCATTGACTAGCTGCAATACTTTGGATAAAATCTCCCAAATTATTAGAATTAGAATAGCCCAACACTGCTGCTTTAGTTTTCATCTTCAGTAAGGTTTAACAGGTTCTCGAAAGCTTGTGTTCTTCGACTTATCGGATACTGCTTTTTGATTCTTTCCCTTGCTTTTTTTCCTAAGTCAACTCTGTCCTTTATCTGTTCTACATATTCTATAGCACTTGCCAATCCTTTGGTCCCTTCAAAAACATATCCCGTAGCTCCTATCGCATCTGGTATTCCAAAAACACCATTGCCCAAAGGAATGCATTCACATAACATTGCCTCACACAGAACATTTGGAAGGCCCTCAACTTGAGATCCTTGAAAATAAAATTGATGCTTGCTGTATTCTCTTTTTAACTCCTCCCGATCTAAAGTTCCCAGAAGACGAATGTTTTTTGGTAGTGATCCAAATTCTTTCGGTTTTGCCTGAATTCCAGCTATAGTAAAATTATAATTTGGTAAAACCTCGGCTAATTTAACAAAAAGAGGGATTCCTTTTCGCTCATAGGTTCGTTTGTCTGCAATATTGGCAACAGTTAAAATAGTATTGGTCATTTTATCTCCTTCTCTTTGCCAAAAGGTGTCGTCATAAGCAGTTGGTGCCTCCCGGATTGGAGTGTTTAGATCTGGCATAAAATTTAAAATTCCAGATTGTGTTCCGTCTTGATTTTCTGCTGATATACATCCAACTGACAAGCTTTTGTGCACAACCCAAATTTCACTTGCATTTTTATAATTCCACCGTGCTAGTGACTGTCTAAAATTATTTTTTAAAAAAATTCCATAATCAAGTTTTTTGCTTGATACTGCATCATATCCCCCCACGATGAGCACGCGTGGCTTGTTAAAGCATTTCGCCAAGAATATAAAAGCTGTGGAATGGTAGTCGTTGAACCAACTAAAAACTACCTCAGACTTGGTTATATAATAGAAGCCTAAAATAAGTTCCCTAATTCTATTCCAAAAAAATCTTACCAAATCACTGTACGGAGCCGACTGAATCAGCAAGACCTGATACCCCATTTGCTTTAGAAGTAGGCTGTCTTTTAAAACAAAAGTGTTTTTTAAACTGTAAACTAATGTGACCTTTTTTTGGCTCATTTTTTTTACTTATTCTTTTATTAAGAAAGCAAGAGCATCAGCTATTTTTCGATTGTCTGAAACCCGTGGAACCTTATTCTGACCTCCCAGTTTTCCGATGCTTTTCATATAATTTTGAAATCCGTCCTGCTTCACTTTTCTAATCACTAATGGTCGTAGAATATTCCCCTTAATTAAATCGTCGTAATAAATATTTTTTTGCTGCATCTGCTGATCGATGTACAATGCAAAAGCCTCAATATTTGCAGGCTCTTGATCAAACTCAATAAACCATTCATGATAGGGAAGTCCTGACTTGGGTTTTACCTGAGGTGCTACTGTAAACTCTCGGATTGTCACATCATTTACTTCTTTGTCAATAGCTTTCTGAAGGGCTTGCTCTACCTCACTTACAATTACGTGTTCTCCAAAGGCAGATATAAAATGTTTGATTCTACCACTCACTATGACTTTATATGGTTCTAAAGAAGTAAACTGTATGGTGTCCCCAATATTGTACCTCCACAAACAGGCTGTCGTCGAAATGATCATG
>CAZOWC010000003.1:0-2155 GCA_964583375.1 uncultured Flavobacteriaceae bacterium | reverse complement strand
GACCCCTACTTCGACCTCTTCCAATGAGTGAAATTCTTGCTCCTTTTCAAAAAAGCTTGATGCCACTATGAATTCATAAAAAATACCGTGATTCAAAAGCAATAGTAATCCTTTATCTGTCTGACTATCTTGATAGGCAAAAAAGCCTTCTGAGGCAGGGTAAAATTCTATACTGTCTGTTGTTCTTCCTATTAATTTGTTAAAAATTCTTCTATAGGGTTCGAAGTTTACTCCGCCATATACAAAAAGTGAAAAATTTGGGAAAAGCTCCCCTACTGATTTACCTGTTTTTTGAATCAGCCTCTCAAAATACATTTGAACCCAGGACGGAATGCCTCCAATAATGGTCATATTTTCTTTTAAAGTCTCCTCTACGATAGCATCTACCTTGGTTTCCCAATCGTCTATACAATTCGTTTCCCAGCTGGGCATTCTGTTTTTCTGGAGGTAAGCAGGAACATAATGTGCTACAATCCCAGACAAACGACCTAGGGCAACTCCGTTTTTATCCTCGAGTACAGGGCTGCCTTGAAGAAAAATATGCTTCCCATTTATTGCTTTAGTACTTCCCGTTTGGTATATATAGTTAAGCAATGCTTCTCTAGCTGCTCGAATGTGCTGAGGCATTGAATCTGCCGTTATAGGTATGTATTTTGCGCCAGAAGTGGTTCCACTAGACTTGGCGAAATACAAGGGCCTTCCAGGCCATAAAATATCCGTTTTTCCCTCTAAAATTTGATCTATATAGGGGCGTAGTTGTTCGTAATCCCGAACAGGTACAGTGGCTCTGAAACCCTCTGTGTCCATAACTTTTTGGAGGCTGTGATCTTTGCCAAATTGTGTTTTAGCACCCTTTTGAACTATATCCCTAAAAACTTTAGTTTGAGCATCTAAGGGATTGTTTATCCACTTTTGGTTTTTCTTATGCATTAAAGCAGCATAAATTTTAGCAGCAAAAGCTTTTATCATTCTTCAGAAAAATTAAAAAAGTTTTTAGGATCCATTGGGTATCCCTCTACCCAAAGTTCGAAATGTAAATGATATCCCGTAGTTAATTCACCTGTATTCCCGGCTAGTGCGATTACTTCCCCCCCCTGAACCACATCACCTTGTTCTTTGCTCAAGGAAGCATTGTGTTTATAAACAGATAAAATGCCTTTGCTGTGCTCCAATATAATAACATATCCCGTCTGGGCAGTCCATTCTGCAAATATTACCCTCCCGTCTGAAATGGCTTTAATGGGGGTATTTTCCTCTAATACAATATCGACAGCATAATGTCCTTCTTCCGGATTAAACTCTTGGGATATGGGTCCTAGTGCCGGAGGTAGCAAAAGCGTTTCCAAAGTAATATTAGAACTTTTAAGGTCTGGGTTGTACTTGTCTTGTTGAGAAACCAAGACTCTTAACAAAGAATCCTCTGGAACAGAAGATATAAATTCCGGAGCATCTTGATTCTCTACTTGAAGACTTTGCTCTGAAAGCTCTGGATCTTCAAATGAGATCTCTTCATTCAACACCGCACGAACGGCGTTGAGATATTGTAAGTTTTGATTGTAAAGTGTAATTAGTGAGTCGGTAATAAAGAGGTTTTGTACAGCTTGTTTTCTCAATTCTGAGGAATCGTAGCCCGGAATATATTCTTTTAATGGAGTGTAAGCGATGGTAGAAAATACTAAACTAACCAGAGCCACTATACTAAATAAAGCTGCCAATAATAAAGAGAGTCTAGTAATTCTGTATTGAATTCGCTCCTCAAAGGTTTCTTCATTGATAATCACCATACGGTAGGGTGTGATCAAATTTTTTAAAAAAGTGCTTTTTTTGCTGTCTTTTCTATCCATATCAAAAACAAAGATACGGAATCCTTTATCTGGGGAATATGCCTCTTTATATTTTCATGTTTGGGAAACTAAATATTTCTGTACATTTGTTTAAAATAACAAATCAATGATGTTGTCTTTAACATTTTTAGGTATGATAGGTGGGCCGCAAATTATTTTAATCATTGCAGTAGTACTCTTGCTTTTTGGCGGACGTAAAATTCCAGAACTTATGAAAGGCCTCGGTAGCGGCATTAAAGAATTTAAAAATGCTACCAAAGAAGAGGAAGAAAAGCCTAAAGTAGAAGAAGAGAAAAAAGCCTAGTTCATTT
>CAZOWC010000002.1:0-30825 GCA_964583375.1 uncultured Flavobacteriaceae bacterium | reverse complement strand
GCAACAATTGCCATGGAGTACATTAAGGCAAATGCCGAGCACATGGGGCTTTCTGAATTTAAATTTGACGAATACAATGCTCACATACACGTACCTGAAGGAGCTACACCTAAAGATGGACCTAGTGCAGGAATAACCATGTTGACCTCGTTAGTCTCCCTCTTTACACAAAAAAGGGTAAAGAAAAGTTTAGCAATGACAGGTGAAATTACCTTAAGAGGTAAAGTGCTTCCTGTGGGTGGGATTAAAGAGAAAATTCTTGCCGCTAAACGCTCTAAAATCAAAGAAATCATCTTGTGCAAGGAAAACAAAAAAGACATAGAAGAGATCAACCCTAAATACTTAAAAGGATTAAAGTTTCACTATGTGTCTGAAATGCACGAGGTAATCGCCATAGCTGTTACTGCCCAAAAGGTTGTTAACGCCAAGCGTTTAATCTCATCCTAGAAATTAAATGCTATTTTTAAACCATGAATAAATTGATCATTGCAATTGATGGTTATGCTGCAACAGGCAAAAGCACTCAGGCAAAACGTCTTGCAAATGCATTAAATTACACTTATGTTGACACAGGTGCGATGTATCGAGCTGTCACTCTCTTTGCACTAGAGCAGGAACCCAAAGGAAGCGCAGATCTGGAATTATTGTGTCGTTCACTGGGTCAGATCAAAATTCATTTTGAAGGCGGTGCTGGCAGACAACAGACTTTTTTAAATGGAGTTAATGTAAGTCAGGCCATTCGTGATCCAAAAATTAATGAATACGTAAGTAAGGTAGCCGCTCACGAAGCTGTACGATCTTTTTTAAGCAAACAACAAAAAGCACTCGGAGTAGATAAAGGTATAGTCATGGACGGACGAGATATTGGAACTGTAGTTTTTCCACTAGCAGAATGTAAATTCTTTTTGACGGCAACTCCAGAAGTCCGTGCTAAGAGAAGACACCAAGAACAATTGCAAGCCGGTCTTCAAGAATCCTACGACGAGGTACTTTCAAGTGTTAAAGATCGTGATAGTCAAGATACTAGCAGGGCATTTGCTCCTTTGTTAAAGGCTGAGGATGCAGTTGAGATTGACGTAAGTGAACTCACTATAGAGCAGGTATATGAGCAATTGTACGCACAAGTGCTAAAACGGATTCATTGAGCAATGATAAAAAACAGATAAAATATTTGTTTATCAAGCCATTAGAGGTATATTTGCTGGCTTTTTGTTGGTAGGAAAAGCCGAAAAGCAAGGTATAAAAATATATAAACAGCTTCTGTAATCGCAACTAAGGCATTCCCGTTTGCAGAATACAAAATCCTCGGAAATGGCCAAAAAACCAACCGAAAAATCAGCCGCTGAAGAAAGCGCTGAAAACAAGAAACCCACAGCAAAAAAAGCAACTGCTAAAAAAGCTGCTCCCAAAAAGACCACTGCAAAAAAAGCAACTACTAAAAAAGCTGCTCCCAAAAAAACCACTGCAAAAAAAGAGACTACTGCTAAAGCTGAAAAAGCTGCTCCAAAAAAGGAAGCTGCAAAAGAGACAGCTGCCAAAAAACCCGCTTCTAAAAAAGCAGCCCCTAAAAAGGAAAAAGTAGAAGCTCCAAAAGAAGAAGTAACTCTAGAAACAACCGAGGCGGTAGCTGAAGCTCAAGTTGCAGATACTACTGAAGATGTAGCAGTAAAGGACGATAACAAGCCTTCTGCACAAGATACAGCAGCAGCTCAGGCTGAATTTTTATCCAGCTTTAATTGGCACAATTACCAAGAAGGAATTGATGTTATCGAAGACAAACAATTGGATGAATTTGAAAAATTAGTTAAAGATAACTTTGTAGATACTGCAGATGATGATGTCATCGAAGGAGAGGTTGTTTACATGACCGACCGTGAGGCGATCATTGACATCAACGCCAAGTCTGAAGGGGTAATCTCTCTTAACGAATTCCGTTACAATCCCGATCTAAAAGTAGGTGATAAGGTTGAGGTAATTGTTGATATGAGAGAGGACAGAACTGGTCAGCTGGTTTTATCTCACAGAAAAGCACGTGTTATCAAAGCTTGGGATCGTGTAAACAATGCCCATGATAACGGAGAAATCGTTAGTGGATTTGTAAAGTGTAGAACTAAAGGAGGAATGATAGTCGATGTATTCGGTATTGAAGCCTTTTTACCAGGTTCTCAAATTGATGTTAAACCAATTCGTGACTACGATCAATATGTAAACAAAACAATGGAATTCAAAGTGGTTAAAATCAACCATGAATTTAAAAATGTTGTAGTTTCTCACAAAGCATTGATCGAAGCCGATATTGAAGAGCAGAAAAAAGAAATTATTGGTCAGCTTGAAAAGGGTCAAGTACTCGAAGGAACTGTTAAAAACATCACTTCCTACGGAGTATTTATAGATCTTGGAGGGGTAGATGGATTAATCCACATTACCGATCTCTCATGGAGCCGTATCAATCACCCAAGTGAAATTTTAGAATTAGATCAAAAGTTAAATGTTGTAATACTTGACTTTGATGACAATAAATCAAGAATTCAACTGGGTCTTAAGCAATTGAGTGCCCACCCCTGGGATCAACTATCTGAAACTCTTAAAGAAGGAGACAAGGTTAAAGGAAAAGTTGTTGTAATCGCTGATTACGGTGCTTTTGTAGAAATTGATGAAGGTGTTGAAGGATTGATACACGTATCTGAAATGTCTTGGTCAACACATTTAAGATCTGCACAAGATTTTGTCAATGTAGGCGATGAGATTGAAGCTGTAATTTTAACCTTGGATCGTGAATCTAGAAAAATGTCACTTGGGATCAAGCAAATTAAACCAGACCCATGGACAGACATTACTTCAAAATACCCAATTGGTTCAAAGCATTCTGGACTGGTAAGGAATTTTACCAACTTCGGGGTCTTTATAGAACTAGAAGAAGGTATTGACGGTTTGGTTTATATTTCTGATCTATCTTGGACTAAAAAAGTAAAGCACCCTTCGGAGGTTTTAACCTTAGGAGATAAAATAGATGTAATTGTTCTTGAATTGGATGTGGAAGGTCGTAAACTGAGTTTAGGACACAAACAAACCATGGATAATCCTTGGGATAAATACGAAAAAGAGTTTGCAGTTGATTCAATTCACACAGTTGCAATTACTGAAATCGTTGATAAAGGTGCTACCATTCATTTTAATGATGATATTGTTGCATTTGTTCCATCACGTCATTTAGAAAAAGAAGACGGGAATAAACTAAACAAAGGGGAAGAAGCAGAATTTAAAATCATTGAATTCTCTAAAGAATTCAAAAGAGTTGTGGCTTCCCATACAGTAACATTTAGAGAACAAGAAATTAAAAATGTAAAACGAGCTGCTAAAAAGGTGGCTGCTTCTAATGCAGATAAAGCAACTCTTGGAGATATAGATGCTTTAGCGAATCTAAAAGAGCAAATGGATAAAAAATAATAAAATCCGTTTACTTGCTTAATGAGTTAAAACCCTCCTTATGGAGGGTTTTTTTTATCGTGGAGAAACACCTATTTTTGTACCATTATTCAGAAGATGAAGCCAAAAGTGCTACTTAGCGATAAAAAGATTAACATCATTCTAAACCGGCTTTGTTATCAACTCATAGAACGACACGGTGATTTTTCAAATGCTGTACTAGTTGGATTGCAGCCCAGAGGAACTTTATTACTCGACCGCTTGGTTGAATTGTTAATCAAATCAGGTATTGACCAGCCTAAAATAGGTAAACTAGACACTACCTTTTTTCGAGATGATTTTCGACGTAGCAAGCGCCCATTAAATGCTAATGCTACAATTATGAATCAATCTTTAGAGGAGAAAGATGTGGTTTTGATAGATGATGTATTGTTTACTGGACGGAGTATACGATCAGCATTAACTGCAATTGATACTTATGGCAGACCAAAATCAATTGAGCTATTGGTTCTAGTAGATAGGCGATTCAGCAGACATTTGCCAATACAACCGGATTATCTCGGAGCTCAAATTGACGCTCTGCAAGGGGATAAAGTAAAAGTTGTATGGTCTGAAAAAGAAACCGAAAATACAGTATACCTAGAAAAACATCTCGAATGAATGCATTAAGCGTTTCACATCTTTTGGGAATAAAATACCTTCAGGAGGAAGACTTACACTTGATTTTTGAAACAGCAAAGCATTTTAAAGAGGTAATCAATAGACCTATTAAAAAAGTTCCCAGCTTAAGGGACATAACCATTGCCAATTTATTTTTCGAAAACAGTACCCGTACCAAACTTTCTTTCGAACTGGCAGAAAAAAGACTGAGTGCTGATGTAATCAATTTTTCAGCCAATCAATCCTCTGTTAAAAAAGGGGAGACCTTAGTAGATACAGTAAACAATATCCTTGCTATGAAGGTAGATATGGTTGTTATTCGTCACCCTCACCCAGGTGCTGCTCACTTTTTATCTAAACGTGTGGATTCTTGTATCATCAATGCTGGTGATGGAACTCATGAGCATCCTTCACAAGCTCTATTAGATGCTTTTTCTCTGCAAGAGAAGTTTAGTGACCTATCAGGCAAGAGAATCGCTATAGTAGGAGATATATTGCACTCAAGGGTAGCTTTGTCAAATATTTATGCGCTGAAAATGCTGAATGCTGAAGTACAGGTTTGTGCGCCAAAATCTCTACTTCCAAAGCATATTGATTCGCTCGGGGTTAAGATTTCTACGAACTTTTCTCAAACATTGAAATGGTGTGATGCAGTCAATATGTTACGGGTGCAAAATGAAAGAATGGATTTGGATTATTTTCCTTCAACCCGTGAATATAGACAAAACTTTGGATTAAACAGTGAAAGAATCAAACCGCTGCGCAAAGAGATAATAATCTTACATCCAGGACCCATCAATAGAGGGGTTGAGATTAGTAGTGAGGTAGCCGATTCAGACCAGGCCATAATTTTAGATCAAGTAGAAAATGGAGTAGCTATACGTATGGCAATAATCTATTTGCTAGCTTCCAAACTCAATATTCCAATAACATGATTCATATAGACGATAATGAGATAGGAAATGTGAAGGCAGAACAACTCGATCAAGAGAAAAATACTTGTATGGTGCAGCTCAGTGGAGATAAAGTGTTTGATTTGATAATTGATTGCACGAACAGCCTTTTAGACTTATCTGATTTGGAGAATATAAAAGCTATTATTGAGTCCAAGGGCAGGACCTTAGTGGTATTGGTTTCAAAATCAGATCTAGATAGCTTGGCTATGGATTGGAATGTAGTTCCCACTCGAAAAGAAGCACAAGATTTTATTTCTTTTGAAAGAATGCAACGTGATTTAGGCTTATAAAGATGATGAAGCTCACTATTTTAGGTTGTCATTCTGCTACACCAAGAGAAAATAAACACACCACTTCTCAACTCCTAGAGGTAAAAGGTCATTTATTTTTAATTGATTGTGGAGAAGGGACCCAAATGCAATTGAGAAAATCAAAAATTAAGTTTTCACGAGTGAAACATATTTTTATTTCACATTTACACGGGGATCACTTCTATGGACTCATAGGATTGATTAGTACGTTTCGTCTTTTGGGAAGAACTGCCCCCCTAACAGTCTTCGGTCCAAAAGGAATTAAAGAGATCATTACTCTCCAATTGAAACTGGCCAAGTCATGGACTGATTATGAGCTACACTTCATTGAGCTTGAGGCTGAAAAAGCCGTGTCCATATATGAAGATGAAAATATTAGTGTAAGTACACTACCCCTTGACCATAGAGTATATACGAATGGATTTCTCTTTACAACCAAGTCCAGTGCGAGAAAAATCGATTCGGAAGCAATTAATGACTTGGAGTTAAAGCCCTTTCATTTTGCCCAATTGCAAGAAGGAAAGGACATAAGCTTGGAGGGTGGAAAAACATTTACAAACAGCCAACTAACACTTCCTTCTGAAGTGCCTAAAAAATATGCCTTTTGTAGTGATACGGCCTATAATGAAGCACTAGTTCAGCGAATAAAGGGAGTCGATGTGTTGTATCATGAGTCAACCTTTTTAGAGCAGCATAAAGAATTGGCAGCAAAGACAAAGCACAGTACTGCAAAAGAAGCAGCAACAATTGCAAGTAAAGCGGGAGTAAAACAATTAATTTTAGGTCATTATTCGAATCGCTACGGCGATAAAAATGAATTTATTGACGAAGCTTCTCCAATTTTTGAAAATGTAACTTTATCTGAAGATTTAAAAAGCTATTCCATATAAGTTAAATGGGTTGTAAATTGCACTTCCAATGAAAGAAAAAGACCTAGGACATCTACGAAAAAGTTATACCAAGAATGAGTTGACAGCAGAGGACATTGCCAATGATCCCTTGCGGTTTTTTAGGACTTGGTTTGATGAAGCAGAACAGCATCCAGAAATTGAGGAAGCAAATGCGATGATGCTTGCCACTCTTGGTTTGGATGACTTTCCCAAGGCGCGGGTAGTTTTACTCAAAGCGTTGACGGAGGAAGGTTTTGTATTTTACACAAACTACCAAAGTGATAAAGGCCTTTCCATAGCTTATCACACTAAAGTAGGACTCAGCTTTTTTTGGCCTGCCTTGGAACGTCAAGTCATTATCAAGGGCGTAGCTGAACAGTTGGAACCCTCGACCTCAGATGATTATTTTAAAAGCCGTCCAAAAGGAAGTCAGTTGGGTGCTATAGTTTCAGAGCAGAGCAAGGTCATTACAGATCGCTCTATTTTAGAAGCCAAATTAGAAGCTTTAGAGATAGAATTTCAAGATAAAGCTGTTGATCGTCCAACACACTGGGGAGGTTATACAGTAGTGCCAAAATCTATTGAATTTTGGCAGGGACGCCCCAATCGTTTGCACGACCGTATCCGCTGCCAATTGGAGGGTAGTTTTTGGAGTATTGAACGTTTAGCGCCATAAGAATGAAACAATTACTCCTCTTACGACATGCAAAATCATCTTGGGAATCTTTAGCTGAGGATCGAAATAGAAGCCTTACTGAAGGAGGAGTTAATAGAATAAAAAGAATGGCAAAAGCCTCTTCTGAACTTTTTAAAAGTTATGAAGTAGTGTTTTCAAGTCCGGCCAATAGGGCGATGCATACAGCCTGTGTTATGATGTGCGAAGTCCAAATGCCATTTGAGTATTTCAATCTGCGAGAACAGCTTTACACTTTCAAAGTTTCTGAATTAATTAATTTTATAAAATCTTTACCCGATCACTATTCCAAGGTTATTTGCGTTGGACACAATCCTGCATTTACCTATGCAGTGAGTACTTTGTCTACAACCAATTTAGACCACCTACCCACTGCCGCATGGGCTCAAATTCAGTTTGAACAAAACAAGTGGGAGCATATTAAAAACGGTAAGGCTCAAATCGGTCTCCCTAAAGATATTTTGAAATGAGTAAAGCAAAGCAGCAGCGATTTATAAATAGAGAAATGAGTTGGTTAGATTTTAATGCCAGAGTCCTTCAAGAGGCGGCGCATCAAAATGTACCACTTTTAGATCGACTTCGGTTTGTCGGAATTTTTTCGAATAATTTGGACGAATTTTTCCAGGTACGATACGCTACTGTTCAGCGGATTGCGCAATCTGAAAAAACTGGAAAAAAGATTTTTGGAGGTGAGAGCGCAACGAAATTATTGAAAATGATTACTCAAAAAGTAATTGAACAGCAAAAAGAGAGTGTTCAAATCCTCAGCGGAATTGAACAAGAATTAGAAAAAGAGCAAATCTACCTTGTCAATGAAAATCAAGTTTTGGACGAGCACAAAGCTTTTTTAAAAGAATATTTTATTAAAAAAGTAAGTCCTGCCCTTATGACGATAATGATTTCCGATAAGGAAACTCAAGATTTTTCTGACAATCAAGCCTTTTTAGCCGTTAAATTAACATTCACAAATGGTGAAACTCCAAAAACAAAGTTTGCCTTGATTGAAATCCCCAAGGATTTGGATCGCTTTATTGTTTTACCCCAGTTGGGAGAAAAACAATACGTGATGTTTTTGGATGATTTGATTCGTTATCATTTTGATTTAATTTTTAATTTCTTTGATTTTACATCGATTTCTGCCCACATGATCAAGGTCACCCGTGATGCAGAATTAGATATGGAAGGGGATGTTTCTAAGAGTTATATCTATAAAATTGTAGAAAGTGTACGAGAACGAATCTTGGCTGAACCGGTTCGTTTGGTTTATGACAAGGATATTGCAGAGGATACCCTAGAGGTTGTCAAGCAAATTTTGGGGATGGATAGCAATGATAGTTTGATTCCTGGAGGTCGCTACCATCATCGGAGGGATTATATGAACTTTCCTCAGTTTAAAAATCAAAATTTGCAATACGACAAGGTCGATCCAGTACCGATTCCTGGGTTGTCTCTTGAGAAAAGTATAATTAAGGCTGTAGATAAGAAGGACTTTTTATTGTATTCACCCTATCACAGTTTTTCGTATCTGATCAAGTTTCTCAGAGAGGCTGCATTGGATCCCGAGGTTACTACTATTAAAATTACAATTTATCGTCTTTCTAAATTATCAAACGTAGCAAGTGCATTGATTAATGCAGTAAAAAATGGTAAAAAAGTATTGGTTCAAATTGAGTTACAAGCTCGCTTTGACGAAACAAATAACATAACCTATGCTGAACAAATGGAAGCAGCAGGTGTCCAACTTATATTTGGAATACCAGGTTTGAAAGTGCATTCTAAGATAGGACTAATTGAAAAAAATGTAAACGGTAAGAAAAAGCGTTACGGATTTATCAGTACGGGTAATTTTAATGAAGACACAGCAAAGATCTATACCGATTACACTTTGCTAACCTCCAATCAAAAGATCCTTAAAGAGGTTAATAAAGTTTTTAATTTTTTACAAGTTCATTACAAACTTAAAAAGTACAAACATTTGATAGTTTCTCCGCATTATACCCACAATACTGTAGTGCGCATGATCAATCAAGAAATCGAAAATCACAAGGCTGGCTTGCCAAGTGGAATTCGATTAAAACTCAATGCAATAACCAACTTTAAAATGATTGAAAAACTCTATGAAGCCAGTTGTGAGGGTGTTTCTATACAAATGATTGTTAGAGGGATTTGTTGTTTGATTCCTGGAGTAAAAGGAATGAGTGAAAACATTGAGGTTATCAGTATTGTAGATAAGTATTTAGAGCATCCAAGAGTTTATATGTTTGACAATTCAGGAAATCCGAAGGTTTACCTTTCTTCTGCGGATTTTATGACGAGAAACATTGAGAACAGGGTAGAGGTAGCAGTTCCCATTTATGATAGTATTCTAAAACAGGAGATTCAAGACGTTTTTGAAATTGCTTGGAATGATAATGTCAAGGCACGTAAAATCAATGGTCAAGAGCAAAACTTATTCGTAGTAAACGGTAAGGAGGAAATCCGATCACAGTGGAAGATATACGACTACTACATTGAAAAAAGTCGTAGATGAAGATAAGGAAGTACGCAGCAATCGATATCGGTTCTAATGCCATCAGAATGTTGGTTTCAAATGTTATAGATCACGATAAAGAGCGTATTATATTAAAGAATACTTTGGTAAGAGTTCCCATTCGTCTTGGAGAAGATTCCTTCACTAGCGGTTCTATTTCCAAAAAAAATCAAAAGCGTATTGTCAAATCTATGAAAGCGTTTAAAATGCTGATGAAAGTCCACAGGGTTAAGGATTATCTTGCCTTTGCCACTTCTGCATTGAGAGAGGCTGAAAACGGAAAAAAAGTTGTTAAACAGGTTTTTAGTAAGTCTGGAATTAAAATTGAAATTATTGACGGTAAAAAAGAGGCCAAAATTATTTCCAACACTAATGTATTTGATTCTGTAGAGTTAGACAAAACCTTTCTCTATGTCGATGTGGGCGGAGGAAGTACGGAGTTTAGCATTCTTATAAATGGAAAAAGAACTCATTCTAAATCCTTTAAAATCGGGACAGTAAGACTCTTAAATGGTGGGGTGTCAGAGGATCTTTGGGAACGTTCCGAAGCTTGGGTAAAATCCCATACTAAAGATTATTCAAAAGTCTATTTACTCGGCACAGGTGGAAACATTAATAAATTACACAAAATGGCAGGTATTAAGGATAGTCGTCCCATCACTTATTTAACGCTCAGTGCCCTCTATGTAAGGCTTAGTAAATTGACTTATGAAGAACGAATCATAAAATACGGTTTGAACCCTGACCGATCAGATGTTATTTTACCAGCAGCTATGCTGTTTTTGCGTACTTTAAAATGGACAGGGGCGAAGGTTGTCTATGTACCTAAAGTTGGACTATCTGATGGAATGATACGCGAATTGTGTAAGACTAAAAAAAAACAAATTCGTTAACCGTGGATGGTCTCCTGGTCTCCTAAAGTTTTAATAATTGAAGCTTCGTAGTCGAGTAGTGCCTCCCATTTTTGATCTACTATATCCCTTGATTTCCCAAAATATCGAGCAAACTTTAAAAATAAAGTATAGTGATTGGCTTCACTAATCATCAGTTTGCGGTAAAATTTTCTCAATTTGGAATCTTCCAAATCCTCAGATAAAATTCTAAATCTTTCACAGCTTCTTGCCTCAATTAAGGCTGAACAAAGCAGCTTGTGAACTAAATGATCTGTTTTAGACCCTCCTTTGGGGAAAAACGAACGCAATTGAATGACGTAGGGGTCTTTTCGCTCTCGCCCTAGTACAAGTCCTCTTTCAAGAATCAAGTCGTGTACCATTTTAAAATGATTCATTTCTTCTTGAGCCAAATCTGTCATGGCAGAGACAAGTTCAGGAAATTGTGGAAACCCAATAATCATGGAAATCGCGGTACTTGCTGCTTTTTGCTCGCAATAGGCGTGGTCGGTTAGTATTTCTTCAATATTCTTCTTGGCAACATTTGCCCATCGAGGATCGGTAGGGAGTTTAAGTCCTAACATAATTAAAATTCAAGGTCAAAATTTTTACATAAGGTATCCAAAGCAGGATTGATTTTTACTAGATGCTGGTATTTTTCTTGTGGAGAAAACACCGATTCTTCTTTAATGTTCTCAATTATGTTGAGATTGATTTTAATACCGTAATGGTTTAATTGTTCTCTTAAAAAAGGAAGCAGTTGCTCCATTTCTCGAGTCATTTCAACCTTATTCATATCGTTTGCTACTGCAAATTGTACAGTAGATTGCTCTATTAAATCGGGCTGATGCATTTGCATAATAGAGGCGATATTGTGTTTGCCGTCGTTTTTTAAATTTTCCGTATACTCATTCCATAATTTTTGGAGGGTTTCTTTTTCGAAAGAGTCCTCAGGGAGGTTTTCTTCTTCAATTACAGGAGTACTCACTTTTTTTGCGGCCTTTTTTAAAGCAATACTAGACAATGAAAATCCTGAAACCGCTTTTTTTAAGTTTTCTTGATTAGGAGTGGGGATTTTTTTTGGAGATGACTTCTGTGGTGTTTCCTCATTAACAAGAGGAAGTGTTTCTTCAGAATCGCTGTAGGGCTTGGGATCTGTTTGTAATGCTGGCCTCTCTTGCTCAAGCACCTTTTCTTCTTTTAAAGGCTGCTTTTTTGGAACCAGGTCTTCCTTTACTTCCAATTTTACACCAGAAGAATCGATTTTATTCGCTAGCTGGGCTGGGATGATGAAGCCTTTTTTTTTTCTCCATTAAAATGGAGAGAGGCTAACTGCATAAGAGCGAGTTCAACATGAACTCTTTTATTGTTGACACTTTTGTAATTTACTTCAGAAGTATTGATCAATGCAATGGCATCGAGAAGGTAGTCGGTAGATAAAGGTTCAGTTTCCTCTTGATAGTTTTTTTTCACATCTTCTCCCAGTTCCATTAATGCCAGGGTATTGGAGTCTTTTGCCAACATCAAATGCCTAAAGAAATCTCCTAAGCCTTTTATGAATTGTAAAGGATCGATACCTCTTTGGAGAAGACCATCATAGGCCTTTAAAATACCTGGAATATCGTTTTTAAAAATAATTTTCCCTAAATCAGCATAGGTTTGATGATCTAGAAGGTTGAGGTTGTCCGCTACAGTTTTGGCAGATAAATTACCTTGTGTGAAACTGACCATACGGTCAAAAATAGAAAGCGCATCGCGAAGGGCACCTTCTGCTTTTTGGGCAATCAAATACAAGGCGCTTTCTTCAAAATCCAATTTCCTATCCTGTGCTATTTTAACAAGATAATTTTGAATATCACCGACCGATATTCTTTTGAAATCGTAGACTTGACACCTAGATAGAACGGTTGGAATAATTTTATTTTTTTCAGTTGTTGCAAGAATAAAGATGACGTGCTTTGGCGGTTCCTCAAGGGTTTTTAAAAAAGCGTTAAAAGCTTGGTTAGAAAGCATATGTGCCTCATCAATGATGTAAATCTTATGTGAACCTACTTGAGGAGGAATACGAACTTGCTCATTTATCTTGCGTATATCTTCTACTGAATTATTAGAGGCAGCATCAAGTTCAAAAATGTTAAATGCGTAATCGTCCTCTGTAGGATCGGCTTGAGACGATTTATTGATTTGTTTGGCAAGTATCCGCGCACAAGAGGTTTTTCCAACTCCTCTTGGCCCGCAAAATAATAGTGCTTGAGCCAATTGGTCTTTTTCCAAACTATTTTTAAGAGTTTGGGTAATACTTTGTTGACCTACGACTTCTTCAAAAGTTATAGGACGGTATTTTAGCGCAGAAACAACAAAAGCCTCCATTAAGACAAATATAAAAATCAGTTTTTGTATTCATTCCTAAGTTGGAAGATATTCCCTGTTAATTATCAACAAAAGGCTAACTTTGCTCCGCAGGCCATCTTATCGCTTTTCTTTTTATGAGAAAAGAGGAAAGTCCGGACACCACAGAGCAGTATAGCGGGTAACACCCGTCCTCCGTTTTCGGAGCGGACCAGTGCAACAGAAAGCAAGTACAGTTCGGCTGTAGTGAAATCAGGTAAACTCTATGCGGTGCAACGCCAAGTATATCTACAATTAAGAGCGGCTCGTTCAATGTAGAAGGGTAGGCGGCTAGAATGTAAAAGTAATTTTACATCCAGATAAATGATAAGACTCGACAGAATCCGGCTTATCGGCCTGCATTTTTTTATTCTTTAAAAAATGAAAAAGTTGCACTTCCATAATTCCGAGAGTAGTCAAATCCTTCAACTGAAGAAAGTTCTATTTTATTGAAGTGTTCAATGATGAGTCGTCCTTCCTTGTCCAGTCTTTTTTGAGCTAGATCAACTAATGATTTATATGTATCTAATTCAAATGCATAAGGCGGATCAGCAAAGATTAAATTGTATTTGGATTGGTCGTTTTCTAGAAAGGTCAAGCAATCTTTTTGAACCACTGCGATATTCAAAGAAAGTGCGTTCGAAGTGCCTTGAATAAATTGGATGCAGTGCCTATTTTTATCTACGGCAGTAAGTTGTGTGACACCCCTTGAGCCAAATTCGTAACTGATACTTCCTGTACCTGCAAATAAATCGAGTATGCTTAATTTATTGAACTCAACTCGATGTTGAAGAATATTGAATAAGGCTTCTTTTGATCGGTCTGTGGTTGGCCTAACGGGTAATTTTTTGGGTGCGACAATTCTTCTTCCTTTATGGATCCCCGAGATAATTCGCATTAGGTATAGGATTGAGCAAAAAAAGGAGCTGGATGCTGTTCCATCTCGAGTGAGCTACAAGTTTCACTCTCCTCAAAACGGATATTTGAATGATATTGCGCAATGGCTTTGTAATAGCTATCAAACGCCTGTATTTGTCCCAAAAAAATAATTTGGAAGGAATCAGAACTGAGTTTGTACTGTTCCACTACAAAAAACAGATAGTAGAGAAATTCATCTTCGTTTTTTACCCTGAAATGATTTTGAAATAAAATTGATTCCTTTTCACTTAGGTATAAGTCCATTCCACCTTGTTGGAGATGAACAAAAAGTTGATGACCTTTTTCAGGAACTTTTGACAAAACCCTTACCTCACTATAGAGCAGTGAATTGTAATGACACAAGCTGCTTTCACTAATTTCATCATTGATAATTTTCAGTTTGGATTTGGGTAAAGCATAAATATTTACGCTATGCTCTTCTTCAAGCTCGTCAAAATTAATTACTGAATCAGTATTTATTTTTCCAAGAAAACGCAAATAGTTAGGAAGAAGTTTTTTGTCAAAAAAAACTGTTGGAACAAAGGTTGAGGGCTGATGATAAGAAACGATTTGTGTTTTCTCAAAAGTTCCTTTAGGGTAGAACTCCAGCAATTCGGTCAGTGCGGACTTAAAATCTTGATCTCCGTTAGGAGTAGGGATAAATTCTGTTTTGGAAGAGGTACAAAAAGAAAATCCATCCACAAACAAGTGAATGGATGACTCTGTAAATGTTATGCTGTTATTCTTGCTTGGCATCAAAAATGGTCGGCCAGTTTCCGTTAGTACTCACATTACTCAATGAGCCTAAAACAATTGCAGGACCATTTACACCGTCCACAGAAACTGTTTCGTTTTCTTGTTGGACAAGATCGGCGTTCTGATCAAAAAGGATTACATTCTTGGACACCTTGACCTCAAAGACTGGAACATTGTAGCCATTCTTATTGATAACCTCTGCGTTGATAGTAAACATGCTATCTCTAACTCCATCGATTGGAATATAGGCCATGTCTTGATAGCGATTTGTGTTTTTGAAAAGAGAATCTTTTACCGAAACCGAACCTAGAGTGTCAATCACGATGACTTCACGAAGCATATCGATACGATAGGTTCTGTCATATTCCATGTAAGAGGAGTCTCTTTTTTCAATTAATGTAAAGTAACCCTCATCTACAAATTTGACTAAGCTATCAAAATTGTTAGAAAAAGTACCTTTAACATCTTTGTAAGCAATTTGAGACTTGCGTATATCTTTTAAACGGTCTATGACTTTTGCATAGCGCTCGTTTTTTGTTTGGTTGAATTTGATAGGTCCATTGATAGAGTCATAAATCTTATATGCAAAAAATATTGAAGCAATCCACAAAACGATTTGAATACCTAATTTCATTGTATTATCTTATTGATAAAAACAAAACTACAATTTTTTTTGAATCACAAAAGTATTTAAAATGAATTATATTTAACGACTTGATAGAATCCATGACTCCAGAAAAATTTCGTTTACAACTTGAAGCAAGTTTTGGCTTTGAACCTACTGAATCTCAACGACTCTGGTTTCCAGCCTTCGCAAATTTTATTTTTTCCAAAAAGCAGAACTCGGCTTTTCTTCTCAAGGGTTATGCGGGTACGGGCAAGACAACTTTGATTAGTGCTTTAGTAAAGGATATCCAGAAAGCAAGTTTTAAAATCGTTCTGATGGCTCCTACAGGCCGAGCCGCCAAAGTGATGGCTACTTATTCTAAAATTTCTGCTAGAACCATCCACAAACAGATCTATTATCCCAAAGCAGAAAAAGGGGGTAAAATGAGTTTTCAGCTTAAACCCAATAAATATAAAAAAACACTTTTTGTAATTGATGAAGCTTCGATGATAGGGGACGACAGACAAAATGTTAAGCTTTTTGAAAACGGATCTCTTTTGCACGATATTGTTCAATATGTCAGTAGGGGAGAGCAATGTAAGTTACTCTTTGTTGGAGATCAAGCTCAATTACCACCTGTTCATTTAGATTTAAGTCCTGCTCTTGATTTAGAAGAATTGAGACAATTTCACTTTGATCAAGTGTACAGTGTGGAATTGGAAGGTGTGGTGCGCCAAAAAAAGGATTCGGGGATTTTGAAAAACGCAACTCAATTGAGAGTTGACCTCAATCAAGGGGTTTTTGACCAATTCAAATTTGATGTTACAGCAATTGATGACATCCTTTATACCAATAATGGAATGGATGTTTTTGAAGCCATCGAATCTGCTTTTGCAGAATCGGGGGTAGATCAAACAGTTTTTATCGTTCGATCTAATAAGCGTGCAAATAGTTATAATGAAAATATTAGGAGGAGAATTTTAGGTCTAGAAGATGAATTGTCGGTTGGAGATCAATTGATGGTAGTTAAGAATAATTATTTTTGGCTGGCTCCAGAATCTGCTCCTGGTTTTATCGCCAATGGAGATGTAATTAAAATTTTATCCATACATACGCGTAAAGCACTTTATGGATTTTCTTTTGCTGAAGTCAGTGTTAAATTGGTAGATTACCCAGACGAAAAGCCGTTTGATACCGTATTGTTGCTGGACATGCTGAAAGCTGAAACAGCCTCGCTCTCCTATGATGATGGCAATCGTCTTTATCAAGCTGTTTTAGAAGATTACGCATCAGAACGTTCCAAATTTAAACAGTTCTTAAAAGTTAAAAACAATCGTTTTTTTAATTCTTTACAGGTTAAATATTCCTATGCAGTGACTTGTCACAAATCACAGGGAGGACAGTGGGAACATGTTTTTATTGAAAAGCCTTATCTTGCCGATGGACCTAATAAAGATTATTTGCGTTGGTTGTATACAGCCATGACTCGTGCAACAAAACGTTTGTATTTATTGGGTTTTCCTAATGAGGACTTTATTAGTATTGATTGATTATGAGGAATTTAATTTCTCGTTTTATATTTTTTAAACTCTTAAACTGGAAGTTAATAGGACGCTTCCCCACTTTGCCTAAATACATAGTAGCAGTAGTTCCTCACACCAGTTGGATGGATTTTTTTGTGGGTCTTATGGTTCGCAGTATTTCTAAAGAGCAAATTAATTTCTTGGGGAAAAAGGAATTGTTTTCACCTCTTACTTCTTGGTTTTTTAAAAGTTTGGGAGGAGCACCTATAGATCGCTCAGGAAATCGGGGGTCAGTAGAGGCAATCTCAGCTGTGTTTAATGCCCATAAAAAATTCCGAATTGCCTTAGCCCCTGAAGGGACTCGAAAAAAAGTTAGTAAACTCAAAACGGGTTATTATCACATAGCTAAAAAATTACAGATCCCTATCGTTCCTGTTGCTTTTAATTATAAACACAAAAAAGTGGTAGTTCACCCAAACTTTTACCCTACTGAGGACGAAGCTCAAGACCTAAAGACACTAGACCAGCTTTTTAAGGGTGTCGAAGGGTTTTCAAAGGAAAAAAGTTATTAGCTTTTATTCTTTGATTTCCAAAGTGTGGTAAACATTCTGTACATCGTCATCTTCTTCGATGCGTTCTATGAGTTGAAGAACTTCTTCTTGATCCTCTAAACCAAGAGGCTTAGTAGATTGGGGAATACGTTCAAAGCCGGATGAAAGGATCTCGAACTCTCTTTTTTCAAGTTCTTTTTGAACTTCACCAAAACTTTCAAAAGGGGCGTACAGCAGCATGCCGTCATCATCTACAAATACTTCTTCAACACCAAAATCAATAAATTCAAGTTCAATCTCCTCAGAATCGAGACCTGTGGCGTTTATTCTAAAATTACAACTGTGGTAAAACATAAACTCCACCGAACCAGCAGTTCCTAGGTTCCCATTGGCTTTGTTGAAATACGATCTGATATTTGCAACCGTTCTATTGTTGTTGTCCGTAGCTGTCTCGACTAACACTGCAATTCCATGGGGGGCATAGCCTTCAAAGAGTACTTCTTTAAAATCCCCAGAGTCTTTGTCTGATGCTTTTTTTATAGCACGCTCAACGTTTTCTTTGGGCATGTTGGCTGCTTTAGCATTTTGAATTACGGCACGTAGTCTGGAGTTATTATCTGGATCAGGGCCACCCTCTTTTACAGCCATTACAATGTCCTTTCCTATTCGCGTAAAGGTTTTAGCCATGGCTGACCAACGCTTCATTTTCCGTGCTTTTCTAAATTCAAATGCTCTTCCCATAATTTTATATTGGCATGCTAAAATAAAAAAATTGAATTAGTTCTCAATCTGCTTGATAGTAAGATCGTCGAGTACATCCAGGTAGGAGGGTAAAATATGATTTGGCAGCCTATTTTCTTTAGGTAAGGTTGCTATATAGCGTATCGTATTGGAAGTAAAAACTTGTTTGTATATGCCTGGTTTCTGATGCCTCCGTTCTACAATATTTTTGATAAAGTCAAAATGTGAAATCAAATCGGTACTGCCCAAATGGTAAAGCCCTGTTTTTTTATGATTGATTAAATAATGAATTTGTTGACTCAATCGTATATCACTATTTACATTTATAATTGAGTTTGGAAAGACCTCAATGGTTTCATTGTTTTGTATTGCTTGGTCAATTTGAAGTGTTCGAGGGGCATTTATTCCAAAAACCATAGGGAGTCTTGCGATGACATACTTTCCAGGAGATAAACGCATCAGTTGATTTTCTATTTTGATTTTAAAACGACCAAAAACACTTTCTGAAAAGGTTTTATCGTATTCATAGGAGGGGTAATGTTCAAACGAGTCAAAGACATTAGCTGAGGAAAGAAAGAGAATCCTACAATCACTTTTTCTAATAAGATTAATCAGGAAATCGTGAGCTTCAAGTTGTACATTAAAATCTCCTCTTAAGGCTGAAATAATCAGCTTGGGTTTGACTTCTTTTAAAATGGATTCTAAACTACCTTGTTCTAAAGAGTATTGAAAAAAATGTTGGTTGTTTTGATATCCTTTTGCTGTATTGTAGGTTGCAAAAGTATTGTAATAAGGCGCTAATTCTTTATATAGGCAGTTGCCAATAAATCCACTTCCACCCAAAATAAGAATTGATTTCAAAGACTAAGATTTTACAAATGGAAGCTTGATGATTTTGGCAGGGCAGTACTTCTCTCTAATTCGGACACCGATTTCAGTTCCCGATTTTGCACATTCTTTTTCTACATAACCTAAACCAATTCCTTGAGAAAGTGAAGGTGACTGTGTTCCTGAAGTAACTTTACCAATAATACGTTTGTTTTCATCGATTAAATCGTGGCCTGACCTTGGTATTGCCCTTCCCTTCATAACAAAACCGACTAACTTTTGAGGAGTCCCATTTTTGATTTCTTCTTCTATTTGATCTGCATTGACACATCCTTTTTCAGGTTTGCTAATCCATTTTAAGCCTGCTGCAATTGGAGAACTGTTATCGTTGATCTCGTTTCCATACAGGCAATACCCCATTTCTGTTCGGAGTGTGTCTCTGGCTGCAAGTCCTACTGGAGTGATTCCAAAATCAGATCCCGCTTTAAGTAAAGCATCCCAAACTTGAGGAGCTTTTTCAGCAGGGAAATAAATTTCAATACCACCTGATCCTGTATATCCCGTAGTGGCAATAAGTGTGTTTTCACATCCAGCAAACACCCCGGAAGCATGAGCGTAATAAGGCAAATCATTCAAATTGATTGGAGTAAGTTTTTGCATTGCTTCTATTGCTTTAGGTCCTTGAATAGCTAGTAATGCTGTTTGATCACTGTGATCTTCCAATGTAGCACCAAAAGAGCTGTTGTGCTTTTGTATCCACTCCCAGTCCTTCTTTATATTCGAAGCGTTTACAACGAGTAAATAAAACGTTTCTTCAAGACGGTAAACGATTAAATCATCAACAATACCTCCTTTTTCGTTTGGAAAGTAATTATATTGTGCCTTTCCAACTGCAATTTTTGAAATATCATTACTGCAAACTTTTTGAAGTAATTCAAGTGCTTGAGGTCCGGAGACAAAAAACTCACCCATATGAGAAACATCAAAGACTCCAAGGGCCTTACGAACATTAAGGTGCTCTTTTTTAACACCCGTATATTGAATTGGCATTTCATAGCCACCAAAGGATGTCATTTTTGCATTCAATGCAAGATGTGTATTGTAGAGTGTGGTTTTTTTCATAAGTTCATTCCAAAAATAAATTATTTATGTTTTCTGTACTTAAAAGCAAGTCCTTTAAGATTCTTTTTTTGATGGTATTTATTTTATTTAATACCCCAAATGCTAATGGACAAAATTCGGAACTTTCAACCGATTTTCATAAAAATAGACGGGTTGAATTGCGACAAAAATTACCTGACAACAGTGTAGCTGTGTTCTTTTCTTCTCCTGTAAGGAATCGATCTAACGACACCGACTATGTTTATCATCCCGATCCCAATTTTTTCTATCTGACTGGATGGAATGAACCACACGCAGTTTTACTGGTTTTTAATGTACCCCAAGAAGATGAAGACGGTTTGTATTATGAAAAATTATATGTCCGTGAACGAGATGCACGCAATGAAATGTGGAATGGGCGTCAATTAGGGGTTGAAGGGGCTGCCAAAATGGGATTTGATCGAGTAGAAAATAAAAGAGTTTTTGTTAAAGAAACCCATGCTTTTGATCGTTTTGATACAGTATTGATTTTTGACTTTAAAAATGATGTTCGTGATAATAACAGCGACTCAAGTGATTTATTTGATCTGCAACAAAAGTTTAAAAGTGCGATAAACTATCCAGACAACTTTGACCCACAACGTTACCGTATATATCAAAGAATCAGAACCGCTGAAACTAAACAAATACCAAATATCAAACGTATGATTTCGTATTATGCTACTCAGGACGAAACACTACTGGAGGATCCAATCATTAAAGATTTTTTAGATGCTCAGGAAGCGATTTCTTTAGTGGATTTAAAAACTAGAACAGCCTACCTTACTAGCGATTATAATTTTGACATTGATCAACTTTCTTTTATAATGGCTAGTTTGAGAGAGAAGAAGTTACCTGAAGAACTTCGATTACTTAAAAAGGCTATTCAAATTTCTGCACAGGGGCAAATTGAGGTGATGAAAGCAATAAATTCTGATATGACTGAGCGTGAGGTTCAAGGGATTCACCAGCTTGTTTACAAAAAATATGGTGCTGCACATGAAGGTTATCCTTCCATTGTTGGGGCAGGGGATAACGCCTGTGTACTTCATTATATCACCAATAACAAAAAAGACCTTAAAAATCAGCTAATCCTCATGGACTTAGGTGCAGAGTACAATGGCTATACCGCTGATGTTACCCGAACAATTCCTGTTTCGGGTAAATTTAATCCTGAGCAGAAAGTACTCTATCAAATCGTTTACGATGCACAGAATGCAGGAATAAAAGCTGCTCAAAAAGGAGCAAGTTTTAAAGCAATTGGAGAGGCTTGTAATGAAGTAGTTCAAAATGGACTAATGGATTTAGGCCTAATTGATAATCCAGAGGAATACAGGCTCTATTTACCTCATGGAGTGGCTCACCATATTGGACTCGATGTTCACGACCCAGGTTTGTATCAAAATCTAGACGCTAATATGGTGATAACTGTAGAGCCCGGGATTTACGTTCCTAAGGGAAGCCCTTGTGATCCTAAATGGTGGGATATAGGAATTCGTATTGAAGATGACATCCTCATAACTGATAACGGTCCTGTGAATCTATCTGCTGCAGCTCCAAGAGCTTGGGATGAAATTGAAAAACTCATGGCTGAAGAAAGCCCTTTGGACGATTTTAAACTTCCTGATTTGAATCTAGACTAACGCGCTAAAAAGAAATCTTTAAGTGATTTGTAGTCGTTTATGGGTAAACTGAGTTTGGGTTTATTTAATAGGCTTTCAACTTCTTTGGGTGGGTCGATCTCGAGTTTTAGGGTGGATTCTACTGTAGGTGCAAATTTAATTGGGTGTGCGGTTTCAAAAAAGATTCCATGATGTGTACCCTTTTCCTGAGAATTTAAAAAGTCCTTAAGTCCAAGATAACTCACTGCACCATGTGGATCAGCAATATAGTTACTTGTCTTATAAATTTCCTTGAGCGCTTTTTTTGTTTGAGAATCTGTATAAGCAAATCCACTTACCTGCTTTTTGAGTTTGTGAAAATCGTTGTTGAATAATTTTTGTATTCGAGTAAAATTACTCGGATCTCCAACATCCATTGCATTAGATAGGGTAGAAATCGATTTTTTTGGCACGTAATCCCCAGTGCTTAAGTAGCTTGGAACAGTATCATTTACATTGGTACTAGCGATAAAATGTTTTATGGGTAACCCCATTTTTTGAGCCATGATTCCAGCACATAAGTTTCCAAAATTTCCACTTGGAACAGACACCACCAAATCTTTTTCGGGATTGGGTCTGTTTTTGTAGGCGATAAAGAAGTAAAACATTTGCGCAAGCCAGCGGGCAATATTTATCGAATTTGCAGAGGTCAAAGCAACTTGATTGTTAAGTTCTGGATCGATAAAAGCAGATTTTACCATATTTTGACAGTCATCGAAAGTTCCATCGACTTCTAATGCGGTAATATTTTCACCCAAAGTGGTCAGTTGTTTTTCCTGAACCTCACTCACTTTGCCTTTGGGGTAAAGAATAACCACATCAATTCCTTTGACTTTATAGAAACCGTCGGCTACAGCACCTCCTGTGTCACCAGATGTCGCGACGAGTATGGTCAGTTTTTTTTGCTCTTGAACTTCATTAGCATAAGCTAGACATCGAGCCATAAATCGGGCTCCAACATCTTTAAAGGCAAGTGTAGGACCTTGAAATAACTCCAAACTTGCGATAGATTGAGTAATGGGTACTAATGGGAAATCAAAGCTCAGGGTCTCCTCAACAATCCTTTTAAGTCGATTTCATGGAATATCCCTACCAACAAAAGGGGCGATTGCTGAAAAATCCAGTTCGTGATTACTAAGTTCAGGGATACCATCAATAAAATCTTGTGATAGTGAGGGGATGGTTTCAGGGAAATACAATCCTCTATCAGGGGCAAGGCCTTTACGGACGGCTTCTAAAAAGCCTATTGTAGAGGAGTTGTAATTTAAGCTATAGTAATTCATGATTGACTTAAAACTTTAATTCCCTCTGTATTGATTTTAGATAAGTACAATTGGTTCTCTAAATTCAATTGATTGTATACCTCGACCATAGCTTCGCCAACTTTTTTTGCAGTTTGCGTACCTCTTGACAATGCAAATATTGAAGGGCCAGATCCTGAAATTCCACTTCCCAAGGCACCAGACTTTAATGCGGCTTGACGGGTCTGCTCAAATTTTGGAATCAACATTGCTCTATAAGGTTCAATTACTTTATCCTCCATACTTCTAGAGAGTAAATCATAATCATCGGTATAAAGGGCGCTTACAAATGCCCCGAGATTACCCCATTGCTCAATTGCTTTATTTAATGGTATAGAGGGTTTTAGTATGGCTCTTGAATGCAGTGTTTTCAATTCAATATTTGGGTGAATGATTGTCGCCACAAGCTCAGTGGGATTTGGAAGTTTGATCACGTCAAGAGTTTCATTACTTCGAACAAGCGTAAACCCACCCAAAAGTACAGGAGCGAGATTGTCTGCGTGTGCAGCACCACTCGCGATGGCTTCTCCAGCCATTGCAAATCTTATTAATTCGCTGTTAGTGTAAGGTGTTCCAAGCAACTGATTAATACCAAATACAGCTCCAGCAGCACTAGCAGCACTACTCCCAACTCCACTACCGGGTTTAATTTTTTTTTCAATTTCAATCTGAAAGCCAAACTCACTAGGTGTTTCTTTGAGTAAAGCCATTGCAGCTACACTGGCTACATTTTTTTCAGGATCAGTTGGAAGGTCTTGACCTGTAATTTTTCCTATACTTACTCCAGGTGTTTTAGTTTTTGATATCCGCATGATATCACCAATAGTATCCAAACAAAAGCCAAGTACATCAAATCCACATGAAATATTGGCTACACTCCCAGGTGCAAAAATTTCAATTTGATTCATGATTAGCCTTTACCGATTCTAATAATGTCTCCAAAAATCCCACCAGCTGTTACATCAGCTCCAGCTCCTGCTCCTTTGACAATCAAAGGTTGATTTTTGTACCGATTGGTGTAAAATAATATAATGTTATCGCTACCCTCAAGGTTATAAAAATCGTGTAAAGGGTCAATTTCTTGTATGCCTACACTCGCTTTACCAGCTTTTAATTGAGCAACATATTTAAGGCGACAGTTTTTATCCTTTGCATTTTTAAGCATGGATTGAAAATGCGCTTCGTGATTTTTGAGAGCAGTAAAAAAATCATCATTGTTGTCTGTATTTATCACATCGTCTGGGAGAAAGGACTGATTTTCTATATCTTCTAAATTCAATTCTAAACCGCTTTCGCGAGCGAGGATTAAAATTTTTCGAGCCACATCAACTCCGCTTAAATCAATTTTTGGATCGGGCTCTGTAAAACCTTCATCTTGTGCACTTTTGACAACACTTTCAAAACTGGTTTGGGTATTAAAATTATTGAATACAAAATTCAAACTACCTGATAAAATCGCTTGTATTTTTTGAATTTCATCTCCCGAGGCGATTAGATTATTAAGGGTGTCAATTACTGGTAGTCCAGCACCTACATTAGTTTCAAATAAGAAGGGAGTTCCGTATCTACGTGCTGTTTTTTTCAGTTCTTTGTAGTTGTTTAGTGTACTTGCACAGGCAATTTTATTACAAGTCACTACCCCAATATTGTGCTCTAGGAAATTTTTGTATTCTTTAGCAATTTCTTCATTTGCAGTGTTATCAACAAAAATACTATTCCTTAAATTGAGTTTTTTGATGTGTTCGAAGAAGGCGGTTCGATCTGCCTTTACTGAACTTCCGTCGAGTTTAGATTCCCAATTATTTAAGTTAAGAGGAGCATCACTCAAAACCATTTTCCTTGAGTTTGACAATGCAATTACTCGAATTTTTAGTCTAAGATTTTTAAGAAGATAAGCTTTTTGTTGATTGATTTGCTCTAATAATTTACTTCCTACATTACCCACGCCAGTAATAAATAAATTTAACTCTTTTGTCTGGGTTTCGAAAAAACTTTCGTGAATAGTATTCAAAGCCTTCTGAGTATTTCGCTCATCGATGATAATGGATATATTTCGCTCAGAGGCTCCTTGGGCAATAGCTTTAATATTGATGTTGTTGGCTCCAAGACTGCTAAAAAGTTTACCGCTGATTCCCTGGTGTTTCTTCATATTGTTACCCACTACAGCAATGTTGGTCATATGAGTTTCAACTTTTGCAGGCTCCACTCTGGAAAGTCTAATTTCGAATTCAAATTGCGTATCAATAGCTTTTTTAGCCTCTGCAGCATCCTCCATACGAACTCCAATACAGATTGAATGTTCAGATGAGGCTTGAGTAATCATAATAATGTTAATTTGTTTGAGTGATAAACATTCGAACAAACGTTTTGAAAAACCAGGAATACCAATCATACCGCTTCCTTCAAGATTGATCAAGGCAACCTTTTCGATATGACTAATCCCTTTTACTATCGTTCCATTTTCGCTCTCGGAAGTACCTGATTTATCAATTTGAGTTCCAGTAGCCTTAGTGTCAAAGGTGTTTTTAATCAGTATTGGAATTTCGTTTTCGATAAGAGGCTGAAGCGTAGGAGGGTAAATAACTTTAGCACCAAAATGTGATAATTCCATGGCCTCTTCATAGGAGAGTTTTGGAATTGGGATAGCTTGTGCTACCAGTTTAGGGTGAGCTGTAAACATACCGCTCACGTCTGTCCAAATTTCCAATGCAGAAGCGTTCACATAGTTTGCTAATAATGAAGCCGTATAATCAGACCCTCCTCTTCCAAGAGTTGTGATTTCTCCATTTTCGTCGGTAGCAATAAAGCCAGGAACTAAAGTTATATTTTTTGTATTTTGATCTTGGAACTTTAAAACTGCTGCTTTGCTTTTGTCGTGATCAACAATTTCTCTTTCATTTACTTCACGAGTAAAAATGAGTTCCCTTGTATCTTTTAAATTAACATCAAGTCTGCGATGTCTGAGAATTTTGAAAATGATTTTACTTGAAAGAATTTCACCATAACTAGAAACTTTTGCAAGGCTTTTGGTTGTCAGTTCTCTAAGGGTATAAATTGACTCTAAAAGCTCTTCCAGACTATTGAGTTGTGCTTTTAGAAAACTGATTTCTTCACTTTGGTGTATGACAGGAATAAAGTGCAGTATGAGGTTTAAATGATTTTCTTCAATGGTCGCTATGTCATTTTGAAATCTAGCTTCACCCGCACTTGCTTTTTCAGCCATTTGAACTAGCAAATTAGTGATGCCGCTTATGGCCGAAACAACGACAATTTGTTTTTCGTTAGATGTCTTTAAAATTTCTATTACTTGTGAAAGGCTCTCTGAATTTGCAACCGAAGTCCCCCCAAACTTTAATACTTTCATATTTATAATTTCGCCTAAAACAAATTGAGCCACAAATTGGCCGAATCATTTAAAACAGGCCAAAAATAGCACTATTTGACTAGGAGAGAAAATAAATACAAAATAAAAAAATGACATCTGCAATTGATTTGCTGATGTTATTATATAATTAAAAATTATTTTAAGAAGACGATGCTTCAGATTTTTGGCTGATTTTCAATTCCAAAGCCTTAACATCTTTAATACAGTTTACAGTAATTAGATCCCCTTCTTTAAGTGAATTGTTAACGACATGTTCTGCGATCAAGTCCTCAACATGCTTCTGTATTGCTCTTTTTAAAGGCCTTGCGCCGTATTTGCTGTCAAAACCTTCCACAGAAAGGAAGTCCTTTGCATCCTCAGAAATCTCGATTTCATAACCTAACTTTTGAATTCTAAGTATTAAGTCTTTGAGTTCTATATCCACGATTTTACGAATATCTTTTTGTTCTAAAGAATTGAAAATAACGATATCGTCAATACGGTTTAAGAATTCAGGTGAGAATGTCTTTTTTAATTCCTTCTGTATCACTCCTTTTTCTATATCGGAAGATTGCGCTTTTTGTGCAGCTGTTTCAAAACCTAAACCTCTTCCAAAGTCTTTTACCTGACGTGCTCCTATGTTGGAAGTCATAATAATGATAGTGTTTTGGAAGTTTACTTTTCTCCCCAGGCTGTCCGTTAAAAATCCGTCATCCAAAACTTGTAATAGCATATTGAATATATCAGGATGTGCCTTTTCAACTTCGTCTAAAAGAATTACAGAATAGGGACGCTGACGTACTTTTTCACTAAGTTGACCACCCTCTTCGTAACCTACATAGCCCGGAGGGGCACCTATGAGTCTAGAGATCGCAAATTTCTCCATGTATTCACTCATATCAATCCGAATAAGATTTTCTTCAGAATCAAAGATTTCAGAAGCGAGTATTTTTGCTAATTGTGTTTTGCCAACACCTGTTTGACCAAGAAATATAAATGAACCAATGGGTTTATCTGGTGCTTTTAAACCAGCACGGTTTCGCTGAATAGCTTTTACCACCTTATCTATAGCATCTTTCTGTCCGATAAGATTTTCACCAATGACTTGAGATAGTTTTGACAGTTGATTCTTTTCAGACTTAACAATTTTGTTTACAGGGATGTTAGTCATCATAGAGACTACATCCGCAATGTCGTTTTCATTAACGGTTACGCGATTGAGTTTTGAATCTTCTTGCCAGCGTTCTTGTGCTTCGATAAGTGACCGTTCAACACGTTTTTCATCATCTCTTAGCTTAGCTGCCTCCTCGTATTTTTGTTTTTTAACTACTGAATTTTTCAAATCTCGAACTTGATCCAATTGGGCCTCAAGATCCACCACCTCCTGAGGTACGCTCATATTGTTGATATGTACTCTAGATCCTGCTTCATCTAAGGCATCTATGGCTTTATCAGGAAGAAAACGGTTGGACATATATCTGTCAGTCAAATCAACACATGCTTTTAAGGCATCGTCTGTATAATTTACATTGTGATGATTTTCATAATACTCTTTGATATTGGCTAAGATTTCTAAAGTTTCTTCAGGATTAGTTTGTTCGACCAATACTTTTTGGAAGCGACGTTCTAGGGCACCATCTCTTTCAATATGTTGACGGTATTCGTCAAGAGTTGTAGCACCAATACATTGAATCTCCCCTCTGGCTAAAGCAGGCTTAAACATATTTGAAGCGTCAAGACTTCCTGTAGCACCACCCGCACCTACTATGGTGTGAATTTCATCTATAAAGAGAATGATCTCTTCATTTTTCTCCAATTCATTCATCACAGCCTTCATACGCTCTTCAAATTGACCTCTGTATTTGGTGCCAGCGACTAAACTCGCCAAATCAAGAGTGATGACTCTTTTGTTGTAAAGGACACGTGAAACCCTTTTCTGAATAATGCGCAGGGCCAATCCCTCAGCTATTGCTGATTTACCAACGCCCGGTTCCCCGATGAGTAAAGGGTTATTTTTCTTTCTTCTACTTAAAATTTGAGAGACACGTTCAATTTCTTTTTCCCTACCAACAACGGGGTCTAATTTATCTTTCTCAGCTAAAGCTGTTAAATCTCTTCCAAAGTTGTCCAGTACAGGTGTTTTGGTTTTTTTGGAACTCTTTGATTCTGAAGTTGGAATAAAAGGATTTTCCTTGCTTTCACCTTCATTTTCTTTTTCGTCAGAGAATGATGCTGAAGAAGGAAGTTCTTCGTACGAATCAGCATCATTGGCAAGCATCAGCTTAAACTGTTCCTTGACAATATCATAGTCAATATTTTGCATAGATAGAAGTTTAGTTGTAGGGTCATTTTCATTTCGAAGAATACACAACAATAAATGAACAGTATTGATCAATTCGCTTTGAAAAAGTTTGGCTTCTAAAAAGGTTGTTTTTAATGCACGTTCAGCTTGACGGGTCAAGTGAAGATTTTTTTTGTCGTTTAGGGTTTGGGAATTTTCTAAAGTAGCTGGATTGAGTATTTCAACTTTACGTCTCAGTTCCTCTAGATTAACTTCAACAGCATTCAAAATTGCGATAGCTTTTCCTCCTCCATCTCTTAAAATTCCAAGCATCAGGTGTTCAGTGCCAATAAAGTTGTGCCCTAAGCGAAGAGCCTCTTCTTTACTAAAAGCAATCACGTCCTTTACGCGTGGTGAAAAATTATCATCCATAGCTTTCTGATTTGATTAATTAACGAGCAAAAAACAGACCAGAGTTTTCTACACATTGCTAATAGACAAAAAAATATCAATATTTCAAAAGTTGAGCTACCATATTTTATAACAAATTTGGGTCCTTTTTATGTTAATAATTTTAGCAATTCTCTTTTCTTTTAACCCTTATTTTATGAGCTGTTTCCTTATTTTAGCTGTTAGATAAATTTAAACTTATGAGCGAAGCAGATAAAGTCATCCCGATCAAGATCGAAGATGAAATGAAATCAGCCTATATTGATTATTCCATGTCTGTCATTGTGTCACGAGCCTTACCTGATGTTCGTGATGGTTTGAAGCCTGTACACCGTCGTGTACTTTTTGGAATGCATGAATTGGGAATTCGATCCAATACAGCGTACAAAAAATCAGCCCGTATTGTCGGAGAAGTTTTAGGGAAATACCACCCACACGGAGACAGTTCTGTTTACGACACTATGGTACGTATGGCGCAGGAATGGAGTTTAAGGTATTTGTTGGTAGACGGTCAAGGAAATTTTGGATCCGTTGACGGAGACAGCCCTGCTGCAATGCGATACACTGAAGCGCGTATGCGAAAGATCTCTGAAGATCTAATGGCTGATATCGACAAAGAAACAGTAGATCTCCAGTTAAATTTCGACGATACTCTAAAAGAACCCACTGTACTACCGACAAGAGTCCCCAATCTTCTAATTAATGGAGCTTCTGGTATTGCAGTTGGGATGGCCACAAACATGCCTCCTCACAATTTAACCGAAGTAGTTGATGGTACTGTAGAATACATTGACAACAATGATATCACTATAGAGGAGTTAATAAAAACGATTAAAGCTCCTGATTTTCCTACTGGAGGAATTATTTACGGTTATGAAGGTGTTAGGGAAGCTTTTTTAACCGGTCGAGGACGGATTGTAATACGCGCCAAGGCAGTTTTCGAAGAGGTTAATGGGAGGGAGTGTATTATAGTTACTGAAATTCCTTATCAGGTAAATAAAGCAGAGATGATACGGAAGACCGCTGAGCTTGTCAATGACAAAAAACTTGACGGTATCAGTAGCATACGAGATGAATCCGATCGAAACGGTATGCGTATTGTTTACATTCTCAAGCGAGATGCTATTCCAAATATAGTTCTAAACAAACTCTATAAATATACTTCGCTTCAATCTTCCTTTAGTGTTAATAATATTGCGTTAGTCAATGGAAAGCCACAGATGTTAAATCTCAAAGAGATGATTCATTATTTTGTGGAGCACCGCCATGACGTGGTTGTTAGAAGAACAACCTATGAGTTGAGAAAAGCTGAGGAACGCGCCCACATTTTGGAAGGATTAATAATTGCTTCTGATAATATTGATGAGGTTATTGCAATTATAAGGGGGTCTGAAAATCCAGATGCTGCAAGAGTAAATCTAATTAAACGCTTTGAGCTTTCTGAGATTCAAGCAAAGGCAATAGTAGAAATGCGACTGCGTCAATTGACCGGTCTTGAACAAGATAAATTGCGCTCAGAATTTGAAGAGTTGATGAAAACCATTGCAGACCTAAAAGATATCTTAGATAAAAAAGATCGCCGAATGGAGATCATTAAGAACGAGTTGTTAGAAGTCAAAGATAAATACGGAGACGAACGCCGTTCAACTATTGAATACGCAGGGGGTGATCTTAGTATAGAAGACATGATTCCTAATGAAAAAGTAGTGATTACAATATCTCATGCTGGTTACATCAAGCGAACTCCTTTAACTGAATACAAAACTCAAAATAGAGGAGGAGTAGGACAAAAAGCCTCCACTACGAGGGATGAAGACTTTTTACAGGACTTATTTGTGGGCACGAACCATCAATACATGCTCTTTTTTACATTAAAAGGAAAATGTTTTTGGATGAGGGTTTATGAAATCCCAGAAGGTTCTAAGACTTCTAAAGGTCGTGCAATTCAGAACTTAATCA
>CAZOWC010000001.1:0-32504 GCA_964583375.1 uncultured Flavobacteriaceae bacterium | reverse complement strand
GTCCTCAGAAACTGTGGAAGACCGCATCAAGAAAATGTACATTCAACTGGAAAAAGTAGCCAAATGAAAACCATTTCAATCCATACCAATCATTTTGTGCTTCACCCAAGTGGAGGAGTCTATTGGAAGGAAAAACAAACTTGGCTATTGGCAGATATCCACCTCGGTAAGGTTGCCCATTTTAGGAAAAACGGTATTGCTGTTCCTCGAGAGGCAGAGGGCTCTTTTTATCAAAAAATGGAGGAACTGCTTCCCCTTTTTCCTGTTAAACGCATACTTTTTTTAGGAGATTTATTCCACAGCTTTCAAAACAACGAATGGTATCTTTTTGAAGCTTGGGTCAAACAGCAAAGCTTTAAAATGGTTTTGATAACAGGAAATCACGATGTAATCCCAAAGTGGAAAATCACAGGGTTGGGACTTGAAGTAGTTCCTCAATTGGAAGAAGCCTCTTTTCTATTTCATCACTTTCCAGACCAGGATACTCAAGCTTTCGTCTTTTGCGGTCATGTGCATCCTGGAGTAAGACTCCAAGGGGTTGGACGACAGCAAATCAAACTGCCTTGTTTTTACCACAGTCCTTCTCAGTTGATCCTTGCTGCTTTTGGCGCCTTTACCGGACTTCATATTTTAAAACCAAAATTAGAGGATCATATTTATGTCACTACAGGCAAAGAGGTCGTGGAGATTACGGAAAAATTGAGCTAGAATAATCCCTAAAAGAACTCCTCAAATCTTATAATAATTGGTATAAGCCCAGTATCTTTAACAAAAAAAGCAATTTATACACGATTAAACGTTTTTGACCAGTTACCCTCACAAAAAGCGTTAGAAGCAGCGTTTTTTGTAAAAGAGTGTATCCATATACGAGGTTTAGTCGGTTCGGGTATGAGTTTTCGACTGGCTGCTGCCTTTCAAAAAAACCAACATTTTTTACTTCTTGTTTTAAACGATGCAGAACAGGCAGCTTATTTTTTAAACGATTTTGAACAATTGTTATCGTCTAGTGAGGTACTCTATTTTCCTGCCAGTTACCGCCAACCCTATGCGCTAGAAACCACTGACAATGCCAACATCCTGCTTCGTGCTGAAGTCTTAAAAAAACTAAGTACATCCAAAAAACCGAGGGTTGTCGTCACCTATCCCCAAGCTGTTTTTGAAAAACTAATTTCACATCGCACTTTAAAACGAATTGGGTTAACTTTAAAAAAAGACAGTGTTGTTGCCCTTTCGGAACTAAATGAACGGCTTTTTGAAATGGGTTTTGAACGGGTGGATTTTGTAACCGAACCCGGGGAATTTGCAGTTAGAGGAGGAATTATAGACGTATTTTCATTTGCCTACCAACACCCGTATCGCATAGAATTTTTTGACGACAGCGTAGAACGTCTCTCCAGCTTTCACGTAGAGGATCAACGTTCAGTAGCAGCTTATGATACCATTGAAATTTTACCCGATACTTCTAATCTGGAGACCACAGATCAACGAAGAAACATTTTAGAATTTTTCCCTGTCAACAGCAGTTTTATCTTTGGAAACCTAGATAAAATCACCTCTAAACTTAAGAGTTTTTTCGAAAAAGCCGATGAAACCTATACTTCAGCTGAAGTAGAGTCACAATACCCTCCAGAAACCCTTTTTGTAAGCCCTCAAGAATGGCTAAACGACTGTAAAAAAAAATCTATTTTTCTTTTGGAACGTACTGATCAACTACAATTAAGTGACCAGCTTTCTTTTAAACAAAGTCCTCAGCCAGCATTTAATAAACAGTTTGAGCTTCTTATAGACTACCTGAATAAAAATCACGAAAAAGGGTATAGAAACACTCTTTTTTGTAGTCACGAACAACAGGCGAAACGCTTTCACGACATCTTTCAAGAACAACAAGAAACCGTCCATTACACCACTGAAGTTTTACCCCTCTACCAAGGCTTTGAGGACTTAGAAGCACAGTGGGCTTGTTTTTCAGACCATCAGATTTTTGAGCGTTATCACAAGTTTAGACTAAAGTCGGATGCCACTAAAAAACAAGCGCTGAGCTTAAAAGAGCTCACCCAGATGGAAGTAGGAGACTATGTAACTCATATCGATCACGGTATCGGAAAGTTTGGTGGCCTGCAAAAAATTGATGTTGAGGGAAATGCGCAGGAAGCTATAAAACTGATTTATGGAGAACGGGACATTCTCTATCTAAGTATCCACTCCCTTCATAAAATCAGCAAGTTTAACGGTAAAGACGGAGCCGTTCCTAAACTTTACAAACTAGGCTCAAATGCGTGGAAGGCCCTTAAACAAAAAACCAAAAAAAGGGTCAAAGAGATTGCTTTTGATTTGATCGAACTCTACGCTAAACGCAGGCAAAAAATTGGATTTGCCTATGCACCAGACAGTTATCTTCAATGGGAACTGGAAGCTTCCTTCTTATTTGAAGACACTCCTGACCAAAGCAAGGCTACAGCGGCCATCAAAAAGGATATGGAATCCACCCAGCCCATGGACAGACTGATCTGTGGTGATGTTGGATTTGGAAAAACAGAAGTCGCCATACGAGCGGCATTTAAAGCTGTAGACAACAGTAAACAAGTGGTGGTTTTAGTGCCCACCACCATACTGGCTTTTCAGCATTTTAAGACCTTTTCATCACGACTTCAATCGCTGCCTGTAAAAGTCGATTATTTGAATAGATTCCGATCGACCAAGGATAAAAATCGGATTTTAAACGAGCTGGTTGAAGGCAAGATCGACATCCTAATCGGGACTCATCAATTGGTTAATAAAAACGTAAAGTTTAAAGACCTCGGCTTGCTTATCGTTGATGAAGAGCAAAAATTTGGTGTGGCAGTAAAAGAAAAAATACGATCGCTTAAAGCTAATATTGATGTATTGACGCTTACAGCTACTCCCATTCCTAGAACATTACAATTCAGCCTCATGGCAGCTCGAGATTTGTCTCTTATTGCCACTCCTCCACCTAATCGCTATCCCATAGAAAGCGAAGTAATCCGTTTTAGCGAAACTCAAATACGCGATGGTATTCTCTATGAATTACAACGTGGCGGTCAGGTCTATTTTATTCATAATAGAGTTGAAAATATAAAGGAAATTGCTGGTCTTATACAGCGGTTAATACCCGACGCTAGGGTGGGTGTCGGTCACGGACAAATGGAAGGGAACAAACTTGAAAAAAACCTCTTAGGTTTTATGGAGGGAAAGTTTGACATTCTTATTGCAACTACCATAGTTGAAAATGGAATGGATGTTCCCAATGCAAATACGATGTTTATCCACAACGCACAAAATTTTGGCTTAAGCGATTTACACCAAATGAGAGGTCGTGTAGGTCGAAGCAACAAAAAGGCCTTTTGTTATTTTCTAACCCCGCCACTTAGCGCGATGAGCAGTGATGCCCAAAAACGTATCCGAACTATCGAACAGTTTTCAGCTTTGGGATCAGGTATTCAGATTGCCATGAAAGATCTGGAAATTCGCGGCGCAGGTGATCTCCTAGGTGGAGAGCAGAGTGGTTTTATCAATGAAATTGGATTTGAAACCTATCAAAAAATTCTCCAAGAGGCCATCGATGAACTCAAGGAGAATGAATTTAAAACCCTCTATCAAGACGAGCAAAGCGACAGTTTAAAAACCTATGTCAAAGAGGTTCAAATCGATACAGACTTAGAAGTGTATCTTCCTGACGACTACATCAATATCGTCAAAGAGCGTTTGGCTTTATATCAAAAACTAAGTACGCTGAAAACTCAGGATGAATTAAACGATTTTGAAACCCAACTCATCGATCGTTTTGGACCCCTGCCAGATGAGGCTAAAGAATTGATCGAAAGTGTCCGTTTAAAATGGATAGCCACCCAACTTGGAATGGAGCGACTACTGATTAAAAAGAAAAGCTGTATCTGCTACTTTTTAGCCGATCAGCAGAGTGCCTTTTTCCAGACTGCGCATTTTACTTATATTATTTCAGAGGTTCAGCAAAATCAAAACCGTATGATGCTCAAAGAAAAAACTACAGATCAAGGCTTAAAACTCCTTTTGAGAATTGACAATGTTTACCGTATCACAACTGCAAAAGAACTGCTAGAAAAACTCCTGCTACCTACAGCAGCTTCAAATTCTTGATTACTTTAAAAGCAGTATTTACCTGATCTTCGTGCATCAGTATAGTAAATTCGTTGGAAGTAGAAATCACCTCGTTGATATTGACTCCCTCCCAAGACAAGCGTTGGAAAATAAAGTAATAAATCCCCGGTATAGTCACGTTTTCTGACGGCAGTTTCATGGTGATAGAAGAAAGGTTTTCAGTCTTGGAAAAACAGCTTTCATCTTTAAATAGTTCATCAACCAGAGGAGCTATATTTTGACTCACAATAATATTACTCTCTGAGACCCCCCGAGAGGAAGTATAAAAAACTTCCTTTTTTTGTTCTATCTCATTCAAAAGATTGGATTGAGCCACCAACAAGCTATCTGAAATTAAAAAAGAGTAATCAACCAATGAGGAACGAACGGTAATGTCTCCCAAATTCTTAAGTACCATAGTAATCTGTTTGGTTTGAACAAAATCAGCCGTATCCGATATTCGCTTCAAGGCCATAACTATAGCACCCGGTTTTACTGGCTTTTTAGTCAGTTCTTCAATATCGTCCTGGATATTTCTAGCTAGTGAAGTAAGATTAATAATCCCATCTGAAAGGGCATAGGAAAGGTAGGGCTTGGTCTTGATATAATCTACAACCGTGGCAGCAATTGTTTTCATTCATATTTACTTTTATTTAACAAAAGTAATTATTTAACACAAAATGTTAAATATAAGACATCATTGCCGGGCATAAAATGCGTTTTTAAGATGTTTGCTACACCATTTTTCACCCTTTTTGAAATGGCGATCACATCGAAACGCACCTCTAAATCCAAATCGCTTACTTCCCATATAATGATAAACTAACAATTAATTGATTTTTTTAGAAGAGATAAAGCTTTGTGGAGTCCCAAAGAAATCTGCACTTCTTGCTTTTACCTCGAAAAAAATTAACTTTTCCTTCTTCCGCATCAGAAGATCTATTTCTGCATGACCGTGGTAGTAATTTTTTCCAGATGTGTATAGCCTTTTTGATCTAAATAATCCAAGGCTTTTTCTTCCGCTTCATTTCCAAAGCGTTTGTGTTGAGCAATTAGTTTTGATTTAGAGATAATTAAAGATACAATCTCAGAGCTTAAAAAGGTTGAGATTTATGTATTTTTGAGGGAAATTTAATACCCACATGCCGAAACGCTATACAGTTACTGCTGCCCTTCCTTATACTAACGGCCCAATTCACATTGGACATCTCGCAGGAGTTTATATCCCAGCTGATATATACAGCCGTTATTTGCGTTTACAGGACAAGGACGTAGCCTTTATTTGTGGGAGTGACGAACACGGAGTAGCCATTGCCTTAAAAGCAAAAAAAGAAGGGAAAACTCCTCAACAAATCATCGATCAGTACGACCAACTCATTCGTGAGTCTTTTGACTCTTTTGGTATTGCATTTGACCACTATTCTCGTACTTCTCGGAAAATTCATCACGAGACTGCCCAGGAGTTTTTTAAAATTCTCTATGACAAAGGTATCTTTGAAGAAAAAGATTCAGAACAACTATACGATCCCGAAGCAGAGCAATTTTTAGCAGACCGCTTTGTAACTGGTACCTGCCCCATCTGTCAAAATCCAGAAGCCTATGGAGATCAATGTGAAAGCTGTGGTAGTAGTTTAAGTACAACTGAACTTATTCATCCCAAATCAACTTTAAGTGGGGCTAAACCTGAACTTAAAAAAACAAAACATTGGTACCTTCCTTTAAACAAATATGAGCATTTTATCAAAGAATGGATTTTGGAAGGCCATCAGCACGATTGGAAACCCAATGTTTACGGTCAAGTAAAATCTTGGGTAAGCAATGGCTTACAAGCTCGAGCCGTAACCCGTGATCTTGACTGGGGGATTTCTGTTCCCGTGGAAAATGCCGAAGGAAAGGTGCTTTATGTCTGGTTTGATGCCCCCATCGGTTATATCTCATCCACCAAAGAATGGGCAGAAATTAACAGGAAAGAATGGAAACCCTATTGGACTGATAAAGAAACTCAATTGGTTCATTTTATTGGGAAAGACAATATTGTCTTTCACTGTATCATTTTTCCCATCATGCTCAAAGCATCCGATCGCTACATACTTCCAAAAAACGTACCTGCCAACGAATTTTTAAATCTGGAAGGACAAAAAATTTCGACTTCAAAAAACTGGGCGGTGTGGTTACACGAATATTTGAAAGAGTTTCCCGATCAACAAGATGTTTTACGCTATGTATTGACAGCCAATGCACCTGAAACCAAGGATAACGACTTTACTTGGGAAGAATTCCAGGCGAGAAACAACAATGAATTGGTTGCTATTTTCGGAAACTTTATCAATCGCGTAATGGTCTTAACTCATAAATATTACGATGGCTATGTTCCAGAGCCGGGCAAACTAGAGAAGGAGGATCAAGGCGCTTTAGAAACCTTGGCTAAACTTCCTGCTAAAATTGGATATGCTATTGAAAACTATCGCTTTAGGGAAGCCAGTCAACAACTGATGGGATTGGCTCGTTTAGGCAATAAATACTTAGCAGACGCAGAACCTTGGAAACTTATCAAAACAGACCCCAAACGAGTAAAAACAATCATGAATACTGCCCTACAGATTTCTTCTGCACTGGCAATACTTTCTGAACCTTTACTGCCCTTTAGCTCTACTAAGCTTAAAAAGATGCTCAATTTAGATTCTAAAAGCACAAGTTGGGCTGCTGTAGAAGCTCAAAAAGCACTGTTTGAACCAAAACATCTCCTGGGAAAAACGGCTTTGTTATTTAAACAAATTGAAGATGCACAAATGGACGCCCAGCGAGAAAAATTAACCGCTGCCTCTATAGAAAATAATTTAGAGGAAAAGCAATTAGCTCCAGTAAAGCCCACAACTTCATTTAAAGATTTTGATGCTTTGGACCTGAGAGTGGCAGAAATCATACAAGCTAAAAAGGTACGAAAGACCAAAAAATTAATGAAGCTTACTGTTCGAATGGGAGATGAGGAACGTACTGTAGTTTCGGGTATTGCTACCGACTTTCAAGAAGCCGAATTGGTGGGTAAAAAGGTAACTTTATTAGCTAATTTAAAACCCAGAAGCCTTAAAGGAATTGAAAGTCAAGGGATGATTTTATTGGGTGAAAACCAGGGTGGTCATTTTGTTTTTGTTGTTCCTGAGGACCAAACTACAGTGGCTGGTACTCGAATTAAATAGTAAGTCTATCAGTACTATACCCATTGCATATCATCCCATCTACAGGCTACCATTACCTGAAAATCACCGCTTCCCTATGGAAAAATACGAGTTGCTACCCCAACAACTTATTCTGGAAGGAACCTGTAAAAAAGAAGATTTTTTTGAACCTATACCAGCTACTCTAGAGCAGGTAATTCGCGTTCATGACACCAACTATGTCGCCCAATTATCAAAATTAGAATTAACCAGAAGTGAGGTTCGAAAAATCGGATTCCCATTGAGTAAGGATTTAGTAGAACGCGAATTTATCATAGCAGGCGGGACAATTTCAGGGTCTGAAAAAGCGCTGGAAACGGGAATAGCTATGAATATCGCTGGGGGTACACATCATGCTTTCCCTTCTCACGGTGAGGCCTTTTGTCTTTTAAACGATCAGGCTATAGCAGCACAATATCTGATTGATACCAACAAGGCCAAACAAATTTTGATTTTAGATTTAGATGTCCATCAGGGTAATGGAACCGCTGCCATTTTTAAAAACAATACTTCTATCTACACCTGTTCAGTACACGGAGAAAAAAATTATCCTTTCCGGAAAGAGAAAAGTGATCTTGATATTGGTCTTGAAGATCAAACAGAAGATAAAGACTATTTAGCAAAGCTTAAAAAACTATTCCCTCTATTACTCGATCAAATCCAACCGGATTTCATATTTTACCTCTGTGGTGTCGATATTTTAGGGACGGATAAATTGGGCCGACTTAACTTGAGCCTTGAAGGCTGTAGATCACGAGATCGATTGGTGTTTGAAACTTGTAAGCACAGGGGAATACCACTGCAATGTAGCATGGGTGGTGGCTATTCTAAAGACATTAACATCATCGTAGAGGCTCATGCAAATACTTACCGTGAAGCTGCTAAACTCTACTTTTAGGAGCGCCAAGTTTGGCTTTTCATTTCCAATGCTGCAATTACAATATCCTTACGGCTTACCTGGCCAACCAAACGTTTATTTTCCATTACGGGATAGCGTCTTCTACTACTTTTTGAAAATAATGAAGCAGCATCAAAAACGCTAGTCCTTGCAGCTATAGTATCTACTTCCTTTGTCATAAAATGGGCAACCGATTTGTCTAAAATAGGAAGATTAAAATAGCGACTTTCTGATATTTCCTTCATACAATCTGCTTCTGAAATTACTCCAACCAGCTTTCCAGATTCATCCACTACCGGACCTCCTGAAATTCGGTGCTTAATGAAGGCTCTCATCACCTCATGAATGGATTGTTCAGGTGTAAAAATAACCAATTGACTAGTCATGATGTCTGCAACGGTTAACTTACCGGGAGTGACCTTGACTTTTTTAGCTCTTTCTCCTTGAAAACTTTTTACTGGCATAACTTTTAGTTTTTAGGTCCTTTCAAGTTACATTTTTTTATTGAATTTTTAAAACAGCCCCTAAAATGAGGTCTATCAAACAAAATATATCTGTAATATTGTAAAAATAGAAAGTTGAAACGCATAGGTATTTTGGGCTGTGGATGGTTAGGTACGCAACTTGCTTCGAGCTTAAATGCTCAAAATTGGGTTATAAAAGCCTCCAGAACTTCAGGTGAAGGAGCTCTAGAGCTAAAACAACAAGGGTTGAATAGTTTTTGCGTATTGGTTACTGAAGCGGGACCGCAAGGTGAATTGTCTTTTTTTGATAATTTGGATCAACTTATCGTTTCAATTCCTCCGAAACGAAATACAGTTTCAACCTATGGAACGAAAATAAATCAACTCATTTACTACCTTGAATCAAACTCAAACTGTAAAATATTATTGCTCAGTAGTACTTCTATCTACGGAAAAAAATCAGGAAGATTTGATGAAAACAGCATTCCTGATCCTCAAACCTCAGCCTCTGAAGAACTTTTAATTGCTGAAGATGCAGTCCTAAGATCTAAAAAATCTGGAGTAGTTGTTCGATTGGGCGGATTGGTGGGCAATAAACGTAACCCCATTTTTCAGTTAAGGAATAGAGTGATTTCTAATCCAAAAGGACACATCAATTTTATTCACCAAAAAGACGCCATAGGAGGCATTGAAAAATTACTCTCCAAACCGGGGCTCAGTGGAGTATTTAACCTCGTAAGTCCCCATCACCCCATCAGGGAAGACTACTACACTTTTATTGCAAGAAAATACCATCTCCCCACTCCAAAATTTGAAACTCAGGGCACTGTATTGAAACGATGGATTAATGCTTCAAAAATTGAAGAGGAAACAGACTTTCAATATCAAGTTAATAATTTGTTAATATAAAATCAGCCCTTTTCCTTTTCTGCTTAATGATTTGATTAATTTGATATAGGTAAAAATTATGTCAAGACAAAATAGATATATCGCAGTGTTAGAAAAACTTCTAACGCACTTAAAAAACTCAAAACTTGAGTATTTTAAGGCATCTGACCATGCTATTCATCCTGAAAAAAAACGGTTTTACAATCAGCAAGGCTTATTAAGAAATCGCTTTTTTCAAGACGTTTTACGAGAATTACAAAAGCTTGGAATGTCAACGGACGACTTGGTATTGAATCGATTTAATTTTGATCAATTGTTAATATCTTCGATTGATACCCTTAAAACTTCTGCAATTGAAAAGTATGTTAATGCAGATGAAACCCTTTTGAGTATTTATGCTGAATTGGAAGATCTGAGTGACAAAAGCAACAGTTTTAAACACCATACAAATCACTTGGAGGATGCCATTTCTCAAAATAAAGAATGGGTCTCCACTTTTGGTCTTAAAAGCAGTAATTCCTACTGATCTAAAGTGGTGGTTTCTAAGCCTGTTTCAAAGTCTTGATCTTCATTTTGTAAAGAAACCATTCTAGAAACAAAGTAATTGTAATAATCGTAAAGTAAATTTAGTGCAGGAATTAGTGAATCTTTTTTATAATGTTGTGTAAAGTAGCGTGCTTTTTGAACTTGCATTTCAACCACTTTTAACCGACTGATGATTTGAGGAACCTCCAGCTTTTGCGGTAGGGGGCCTGATCTCAAGCTCTTTACTCGCGTGGAGAGTGCAATCAAATCAACCTCAACCCCATCAAAATTGAGCTCTTTTAAACGTTCCATGGACTCGTGAAGATTTTCAAACCCTTCCCACTCTTCCAATTCATTAGCCTGTAAAAATTCTTCGGGGTAATCGATTAAATTTAAGCTAGTTTTATTTGAATGAGTCAAATCGATTTCTATAGTATCCTTAGAAGTCAGTCCAGTTTCAGTTTTATTATCATTACAGCCAGTGTAGGTGATGATAAATAGTAAAAGAACAGTTTGGAAATAAGGCAACTGATTCATTTAAATGCCTATTGAATTAATTTTAATCAAAAGTATGGTAAAGAATAAGAATTGAAGTATGTAAAGATGAAAAGTATAAAATCCTTCAAATGTAATTTCCCATTTGTGAAAAGCCATTTGCAAAGGAAGTCCAACCAATGCCCAGCCCAAATAGTTGTGGAAGGAGGCAAGTCCGTCAGCAAAAGTCCAAAAATCTAATACAGGTGCTACAGGTTCTATTACCATGTCCAAAGCCAACAATAGTGCTACACCTACAAAAGTCTTGATCCAAAATGAATCCGAAAAAAATTGGGCAATATTTCCAGTGATAAAAATTAAAATACACCAATTGATCCCAATGAGTAAGGGAACTTCCATAAACTTTAAACCCAAAACTGCTCCATAGGCGTATTCTCCAAAAATAAAACCGTAACGAACACCTAAAATCTCTGCAGCCATTCCTATTATAAAACAACTTAACAACAAAAAAACTAAACGCTTATTCAGTTGAGTATTGGCTAAAAGCAACATAAAGCTCAGCAGAAGATTAACGGGAGTTGCACCTATAAACCAGGAGGCATCACTGTAAATAATTCCAACCATTCCTGATACGTGAAATAACCAAATCAAGAAGATGGATGTATTTTGTTTTGTAAAAAGCCCTAAATAATTCATTAACTCGCTTTGGGTATCAATTCATCAACTATTTTAGCTGAGAGCAGACAGAGTGGAATTCCTCCACCAGGATGTACACTGCCTCCGCAAAAATATAAATTTTTAATGCGATTGGAAAAATTCGGGTGGCGTAAAAAAGCTGCCATTGGATTATTGCTTGACGCTCCATATAAAGCTCCTAAATGGGATTGTGTTTTCTCTTGAATTAAGGGCGGGGTTAGGATCTCTTCACAAGCTATCAAAGGTTCTACAGGTGTCTTGAGCTCCTTAGAAAGTTTTTTTAAAACCTGTTTACGCAATCGGAAAACCAAACTGTCCCAGTCCTGACCGTGATCCGCAGGAGTATTGATCATCACAAACCAGTTTTCACAACCTTTGGGCGAATCCGTAGGCACGTCTTTTGATGTAATATTAATGTAAATCGTAGGGTCGTTACATACAGTTTGCTCTTTAAAAATTGCTTCAAATTCTCTTTTATAATCATCTGAAAAAAAGATGTTGTGTAATTCCAACTTATCAAAAGACTTTTGGATTCCCCAATAAAAGATAACTGCTGAGCTGGAACGTTCTTGGTTAAGAATCTTTGTCGGTGGTTTTGAATGCGGTAATAATTTTTTATAGGTTGGGAAAATATCCATATTGGAGACAACCAAATCCGCACTTTGAAATCCTAGAGAGGTTTGGACACCATGAATTCTATCTGAGTCAATTATAATTTCTTCCACCTTGGAATTGAAACTAAACTCCACTCCCAATTTTAAAGCCAAACGATAAAGTGATTCTGTAATAGAAACCATTCCTTTGGTTGGAACAAATGTTCCATAATGCCCTTCTAAATGTTGTATCAAAGTCATAATACCTGAAGTTTGAAAGGGATCCGATCCATTGTAAGTAGCATATCGATCAAAAAGCTGAATTAGCTGCGCTGAATCGAAGGCTTGTTGGTTGGCTTGATGAAGTGTTTTGGGTAATTCTAAAATTTGAAGATTAACAAGCGATTTTAATGTTGCTACAGAAAGATAGGTTTGTAATTTATGTAACGATTTTTCTAAAAAAAGAGAATGGGTAAGGTCGTATTTTTTTTGCGCTTTGTCAAGATAGCGTTTCACTTTTGCTTTTGGCTCGTCAAATACCTTTTCAATTTCATCGTAAAACTTATCACGATCGGCATAGGCTTTAAAAGTTTTCTGATCCGACCAAAAATAATTACATGCAACCTCCTTTTTTTTGTAATTGAAATGAGTTTTGGCTTTCTCGCCCGCAATTTCAAAAAGTTCAGTTACAAAATGAGGCATGGTAAACAAGGAGGGACCAGCATCAAAGCGATATCCTTCCAGTTCAAAAGCAGAAAGTTTACCTCCGGGATAGGAATTGGCCTCAAAAACGTTTACATCATAGCCTTTAATGGCCAAACGAATACTGGATGCCAAACCTGCAATACCTGAACCTATAACAACAGCTTGTTTCATTAATTAAGTTTAATCGTTGTGTCAGAAATTAAAAAAAATCTTGAAAATAAATCTTCCTTATACCACTTCTTTTGTTTGGTTTCTTTTACAATAGTAGCATGTTCTTTTCCCTTATAAGCAAAAGTATTTACCGCATCAAAACTCTCCCAAATACTAACTGTAGCTTGTTGAATAAAAGGTAATTCTCCTATCCCTTTAAAGTAGGAAACCCCCTGAGCATTTATAATTGCTCGGCTAGCTTTGGGTACAGCTTTCCAAAAAGAAAGCAAACGGTTCCATCTAAGGGTAGCTCTAGTGATTACAACTGCTTTAAGATTAGAATCTTTAAAGTTTGCTTTAGATTCTTCCTGAGTCTTAAAAGGATTTGAACCACTCCACTTACCGTGGCTATTTACAGGGCTTAAAACCAATTCTCTTTGGGAGCTGGCTTTTTCGATATATTCAAGAAAAACAGGATGCTCATTCAAACAGCTATTGTATTGAGAGATGTTGTCCCATACCCCTAAAAAAGCATAAGTAGAAAAGTCAGGAGTTAAACTAAAGCCATTCCCCCCTCCAGTTCCTAAAAATTTATAGAAACGGAGTCCTTCTACACTTTTTAGTTTACTTGCTGCGATTCCCATCTGCTTAAAAGCCCAGAATTTATTCTTCTTGAAAGTAAATAAAGTTAAAGTTGTAACTGCAGGCATGAGTTTAATTGGTGCAATTGCTGAGTAACTAAGATAGATCAAATTTGAAGGAGTCGGGGCTTATTTAAAAAAGAAAAACGTCTCTGCTTTGGATTTTAGAATTTAACTTATGGAAGTAATCTAACAGAGACGTTTGAAACCAAATTGAATTTAAACTTGTTTAAAGATAAGTAAAAAAGGTTATACAAAATGCTATTTTGAAACTATTTTTTATTTTATAACAAAATAGCAATTGTAAAAAAACTTAATTTATATTATTATCTATTTGTAATTCAATTAATTACAATCAATAATCATATTATTTATATAGCAAGCAAAAAAATATTGTAATTTTAAAAACAAATACAAAATGAAAAAATTCAATCGCTTTGACACCTTTATATATTCCTTGATCATTGGAAACATTATTGCAATGGTTTTGGAGTCTCATCAATTCATTCAAGTACAATTCTCATATTTCTTCCATTATTTTGAGTTGGTTTCCATCGTGATTTTTTCTTTTGAATACCTGTATCGAATCAGTTTAAGTTATCGCGAAAATAAATGGACTGGTGTAAAGAGCTATATGTTTAGTTTTTTTGGAATCATTGATCTTATCTCTATACTCCCGTTTTATCTAAAACAATTTGTTTTATTAGACGGTCGTTTCTTTAGAATACTTCGTTTATTTAGATTGACTCGTGTATTCAAATTAGGTCGGGAAAGTAAGTCACTTAAATTATTTATTAAAGCGCTTTCAGCAGTAAAAAATGAATTAAAATTTACACTATTTCTGTCTGTATTGACCATTCTTTTTTCAGCCTCAGCCATATATTTTTTAGAGAATAAAGCCCAGCCGGAAATCTTTTCCAGTATCACTGCATCCATTTGGTGGGCAACTGTTTCTCTTGCGACTGTAGGTTATGGTGATGTAGTGCCCGTAACCCTTTGGGGAAAGGTTTTTGCAGCAGTAATCTCTTTGGTTGGAATCGGAATAGTCGCTATTCCTACTGGGATTATAAGTGCATCTTTTGTAGAAGAAATTCAAAATTCGAAAAAATAATTTTATATTAAATTTTATTAGTTAGCGAAATTTATTTTCTTAAAGTTTAAATTGTTTAACACATGAAAACACGCTTCGCTCCCTTCGTATTAATTTGCCTTTTTTCCTCTTCACTTTATTCTCAATCCTCCATGGAAGGGAAGAATGTACTAATCGTTTACGGCGGTTGGAACGGGCATCAACCTGAAGTTTTTGCAAAAAAAATAGCCTCTTGGCTTGAAAACCAAAGAGCCAATGTTACCCTTTCAGAAAGCACTGCGTCATATGTGGAAAAAGAGCTCATGCAATCCCTCGATTTAGTAATACAACATATCACTATGAGTAAAATGAGCAACAGAGAATCTAGGGGTTTAAGAGATGCCATTGCTCGGGGTGTTGGTCTTGCTGGCTGCCACGGCGGATTAGGTGACTCCTTTAGAAATGATACCGAATATCAATATATGGTTGGTGGTCAATTTGTAAAACACCCTGGAGGGCAAACTGATTATAAGGTAACCATCTCCAATACTTCTGATCCCGTTACAGCCGGAATAAATGATTTTAATTTAAAAACAGAGCAGTATTACATGCATTTTGATCCCAATATTGAAATTTTAGCAACAACTTCTTTTAGTGGAGAGCACGATGCTTGGATAGACGGAGTTGAAATGCCTGTAGTTTGGAAAAAAAACTACGGCAAGGGTCGTGTTTTTTATTCTGCTTTAGGTCACTCAGAAGATATCTTTGATGTCCCAGAAGTATGGAATTTAATGATACGAGGGATAGAATGGGCAGTAAAATGATTATCCAATACTGAGTAATAGAGGCAGACACTTTATTTTTGGTTATTTTTGGCTGTGTTATGAAAAAAAAAATTACGATAATCGGTTCAGGGTTTTCTTCCCTGGCTGCGGCATCTTATCTCGCAAAAGCTGGCTTTGAGGTAAACGTATTTGAAAAAAATAAAAGTTTAGGAGGAAGGGCTAGGCAACTCAAAAAAGATGGATTTACTTTTGATATGGGGCCGTCCTGGTACTGGATGCCCGATGTATTTGAATCATTTTACAACGATTTTGGAAAAACAACAGATGATCTATATGAATTAGACCGGTTAGATCCTGGATATCAAGTCGTTTTTGGCGAAAAAGATGCAATTCCAATAGGTGATTCTTTAGAAAAGATATATGATGTATTTGAAAAAGAGGAAGTGGGAAGTAGTAGCAAATTAAAACGCTTTATGGACTCCGCGAAACAAAATTACGATATTGCCATAAAGGATTTGGTTTATCGCCCTGGCTTATCTCCCTTAGAATTGGTAACCCCTGTAACCATTCGAAAAATAAATTACTTCCTCAGTAATGTAAAAAAGGATATATACAAACAATTTAAGAGTCCAAAACTGAGACAAATACTTCAATTTCCTGTATTATTCTTAGGGGCAAAACCGTCCAATACTCCCTCTTTTTACAACTTTATGAATTGGGCTGATTTTGGGTTGGGAACTTGGCACCCAAAAAATGGAATGTATCGCATCGTAGAAGGTATAGTGAGTATAGCAACATCCTTAGGTGTAAAATTCCACACTGAAGCTGCTGTAGATAAAATTCAGGTAAACGAAACAGGAAAAGCAGAAGGGATTGTTGTTAATGGAAAATTAATCAGGGCAGACATTGTTTTATCGGGGGCTGATTACCATCATACTGAAAGCTTATTGGATCAAAATTACAGAGCTTACAGTGAGGCTTATTGGGACAAAAAAGTCTTTGCACCTTCTTCTCTTTTGTTTTATATCGGCTTGGATAAAAAAGTTGAAGGTGTCTTCCATCATAATCTGTTTTTTGATGTTGATTTTGATATACATGCAGCAGCGATTTACGATCATCCCGAATGGCCTAAAAATCCACTTTTTTATGCGAATTTTCCTTCGGTATCTGACTCTTCTATGGCGCCAGTAGGAAAAGAAGCTTGTTTCTTACTTATACCTATTGCTCCTGGAATAGAGGACACTCCCGAATTAAGATCTCATTATTATGACTTGGTAATGAATCGACTTGAAAAACTCACTGGGCAAAAAATAAAAAATCATGTGGAGTTTACTGAATCGTTTTGTGTTAAAGACTTTAAAGAAGAATACAATTCTTATAAAGGAAATGCCTACGGATTGGCAAATACATTATTGCAAACAGCATTTTTAAGACCTAAACTCAAAAGTAGAAAAGTAAGTGATTTGTTTTTTACTGGACAACTCACAGTGCCTGGACCAGGAGTCCCCCCTGCACTTATCTCAGGGAAACTTGTCGCGGAACTTATTACAAAAGATTCTTAATCTTTAGGATTCAACACCCACCATATTAACTCAAATTCACTATTTCTTACCGCAATTACTGAATCCAACATTTTTGCACCTTCATTCAAAGAAGTTTTGTAATTCTGTAATTGCTCTTTTACGCTATATTCCCACAGATCGATTCGTTTATATAAGTTGTATTTTATAAACTTATCCTCTTGTATATACTTCCTGTTTTCTATCCAGAACTCATTATAATCCACATCAACCCAGGGTAAATCATACACCCATTTATTTGCTATACGCTCAACAAACTGTTGCACGTAACGCTCTTCGTTTTTACCTGTATTTTCTATCAAATATCTAAGTTCAGTTCCGTCATAAATATCAGTCATCATTAAACCTACTTCTTTAGGCATTAATCGAAAGGTTCCATCAAGCTTTATCGCGTCAAAATTAACTCTTGGAGGGTTAAAGGGGTCTCTATTAGTATACATTCCCATTGGAGAAAAATGATATTTACCGTCTGGCTCTTCATCATCTTCTTGAAAATCAATAAAAACACTATCATTATCTTTATCCCACCTATTATATTGCTTTTGGTATAATTCAGTGACCCAATCAACTGTTTCAATATATTGATCTGTATAGATGATCATTTTATCTATTTCTTCCCTTAAATTTTCTAAATTTTCAATTCCGTCATTTCTATTGTCAGAAACACCTCCTTGCTGTTCAATCCCAAAGGAGACCGTTACACCAAATACAAGTATTATAAATTCTACAGCAGATTTTTTGACTCTATCCCAAAAATCTTTAATATCGAATCGATCACCTAAAGTAATTAGACGTAAAAACCAATTGAGTTTTTCTTTTTCAACGCCTGCCGTTTCAGTCGCATTGTCGTATTCCTCTCTTGAAATGAACCCATCCTTATTGGCATCTATTTTGTCAAAATCGTCTTTTTTGGCCATAAAATAAAAATAGTAGTGAGTAATGCTAATTTAAAGAAAAATGGGTTAATTCTACCTCATCAAAGACGCTTTAACTTTTTAAAGGCATTTGGTCAAAGGGAAATTGAGGATCAAAAATCTCTTTAATCAAAGAAAACAACTGCTGTTCAAAATCGCTGAGTAAGTGAGAATTGATTTCCAGCGGACCCTTATCAGTACTGTCTCTTTTTTTGACTGCTAGAAAATTATTTTCAAAGTTTTTTAAAGGAATTACTCCGCAGTTTAAGGGTAAAGATAGAAATTCACTCTTTAACGCATAGGCATAAAGAACCACTTGGAAAAGTGCTCCTTTTTTGGGCTCCGTAATCAACTCTTCCCAATTTGTAAAGCTTAAATCTGGTGTGCCAATACTTCCTGTTTTATAATCAACTATGCGCCGCTTACCATTTAGGGAATCAATGCGGTCTACAGTTCCTTTTAAATAGACTGTTTGATCCAATCCCGATATTGAAATAGGAGTGTGAAATCTCTTTTCCAAACCAATTATTTCTAGTTGATTTCCGCTTTTTACAAAGGCTTTTTCCTTTTCAATAAAACTTTTTAAAATCCGATTCGTGACCTCTACTATCAAGTAATTCTTTCCTGTTTTTAGAGTCTCTTTTTGATACTGTTTTTTAAACACTGAACTTACCATTTGGCTCAGTTTTTTAAGCATCTCTTTATAGTAAGTATCCTCCATCACTTTTCCCACATAGGGATTGTAAAGGTCATCTAATATTTTGTGAATAATTGTTCCTTTCTCAGCGGCATTGATGTCAGGCACATATTCTTGATCTGGTTTTATCTTCAGCAGTCGCTGTTCATAAAACTGATAAGGGTCTCTAATATAGAGTGCCAGTGAGGATGGTGAAAACCCTTCCCTGGCAACTTCATTTAATTGATCAAGTACACCAGGGGTTTTAATGGCTTTTTTAATGGGTGCCTTTGGTATTTGAATATTAAAGTCCAACTGTCTAAAAGCAAGTTGATGGTTTGGATGTTTAAAAAATTCTAATTGCACCAAAAACCTACTTTTTTCACCCGATAAAAGTCCTTCAGCTGCATCGTTGTAAAACAAACTGATACTTTTTGATCGTTGTAAGAGTCTAAAAAAATGATAGGCGTATAAATGATCTTGTTCAATAAAAGTGTTCATCCCAAACTTTTTACGGACATCAAATGGGATCCAAGAGAAAGCTGTTTTCCCAAAAGGCAAAATTCCTTCGTTGACATGGGTAACCACCACATGATCAAAATCTAAAACACGCGTTTCTAAAAGACCCATAATCTGAATCCCATTAAACGGATCTCCAGAAAAATCTAAAGTTTCTTTATCTAGAAGTTTTACAAAAACCTGCTCGATATCTTGTAAATTTTTTATAGCCTCATTGGACTCTATTAGATTTTGAAGTTTTTTTAGCAGCTCAATACAGCGGTCTGAGCAGTGAATATCTAAGCTTGAAAATTTATGCTCAATTTGGTATGATTTAATCCTTTGATAAAGCCTAAGCAACCGATTTAACCCAGAAATTTGACTTTCAAGAGGTTTGAAAATAAGACTTGCCACGTCTGATTGACTCAAAATTGACTGAGCATTAAAATGCGCACTGTGATGTAGTTGTAATTTCTTTACCAACTTTTTTAGTGAAATTCCTGAGGCCTCTAACAAGCCAACTAGTGCTTGGTCCTCGGTTAGTACACTAACAGTTGATAAAGGGTATATTCCCTTGTCATTTAATTTGAGCAGTTCAAATAGGTTTAAAATAGTTTTCACCCCTCCAAGTTCCTTCAATGGATAACCCATGGAGGCATTCCAAGGAACTTCTTCTGAAGCTATGGTGGCTAATACAGTATGTAAAATCCCCTCATCTCCTAAAACTAAAACTACAGACTCATTAGGATGAGCCTTGAAAGTCTCCACAGCAAGTTGAACGGCAGCTCTCGCTTGAGATAAGTTTTTACTCACATTGATGATATCAATCTGCTTACTTTTTGAAAAATGATTTGAAAAATTCAATGTAAAATTTAGATCTAAAAATGTCCATTCTTTATTGTACTTTCTGATAAAATAGCCTGCACTGTGAGAGCTATCTTCATAAAAATATTTATCTAAATCCCAAAAAACTTCCGCCTTACCTTCTGCAACCAATTCCTGTATGATTGTCTCTTCTGCTCTAGTTAGGGCGTTAAACCCAACAAAAAAATGTTGAGAAAGGGTAGACTGTATATAATGTCCAAGATTCTGTGTTGCTTCTCTGTATTGTAGTCCTGAATATCCAGCTTGTTGATTGACAAGTACACGATACAATTCAGAGTAATAACGTGGAATATGTTCTTGGAATTTAAAAAATTGTTTGCTTAAGTCCCCTTGTTTTTTAGGATCCCATTGCTCTATTTTTTCAACGGCACCCATAAAACTAAAAATGGTTTTTGCATCTACCAATTGGGAATCAATTTCATTAAACTCGACCAGTAATGAAGGTGCCCAGTTCAAAAATTGGCACAATGAATTTTGTCCTTCTAGAGGGGTATTCGCTTTGTATACAGTGTAAAACTCAAAAAGCAAATCAATACTAGAAATTTTTTGAACACCAGACAGCTCGGAAATGAATCCTTCAATACTTAAGATCTCTGGTGCTAGAGCTGCAGTTTTAATTTCTTTTTTTAAAGCCTCTTTTAAAAATTTAACTGCGCGGATACTGGGAACAATAATTTTAATCTGATCCAGCTCCCTTTTGGACTCTACAATTGTTTTCGCTATATCATTTAAAAAAGACTGCATGTTGGAGTGTTATATTCTAGTGTTCGACTCGTTACTAAAAATTTGTTTATTGGTTTATTCAATGGTGATGACCTCTATTCCCCTATCAATGTAGACCAATTTTGATTTGACCTTTTGAAATCCTAATTGATTCAATGCATCTACGTAAAATTCTAGTTGTATTTTATCTTCAATCTTGGGTCGACCTGTTTTATAATCTAATATTGTAGCTTCCCCCTCCTTACTTATATTAATTCTATCCGGTCGTAATGTTTGGCCTTCAGGGATTAAAATTTCTTGTTCACAGAGGACTTTGTCTGTTCCATCAAAGAATTGTTTTAGGTTGGGGTGATCAATAATTCGATTGAGGGTTTGTTTTAATTCAATGAGCTCTGTTTGTGAAGCTTTTTCAAGTTTTTTTTCTTCCGCTATTACCTCGTCAATCATTTCCTTAGCTGTTATTTTTGATAGGAGTTCGTGGACAAATACCCCTTTTTTTTGAGCAAGTAAAACTTCTTTTGTTTGTACTTTAGGAGCAATCAAATGATCTTTCCACCCGTCAGAAATTCCAATTTCTAATTTGATCTTCTCTCCTTCAAGCGTATGTTCTTCTGCTAATTTTTTAGGCACTGCTCTCCCAGACTCAAAGAAACTAGTAGCATCTAAATCAATCCCCTGTTCACGAACATAGCAACCAAATAAATCGGCATAGGTCTTAGGTTGTTCTGAATCAGTAGTTGTTTGAGTAATAATATATAATTGATTTTTTGCTCTGGTTAGGGCTACATATAAGACATTAAGCGCATCCAACTCTTTTGCAATTTTTTGTTCATTGTACAAGGCTTCACCTTGCTTACCTAAAAGAGGAAGTTTGTTTGAAAAATTGATCCATCCCCACTTGACGCTATCAAGAGGTGATTCGTGAAACGGATACCATATCTTCTCTCGGACATTGGGGATGAGGAGGGTATCCATAAAGGGCAATATAACAACGGCAAACTCCAAGCCCTTTGCCTGATGAATGGTCATTACCCTAATAGCATTGAGGCTTTCTGGTGTTGAAAGAGTTAGTTTTTGCGATTGTGTCTCCCAATGTTTTAGGAACTTTATAAGTGAAGCTCCCCCTTGTCTTGTAAACTCAAAAACGTCCTCAAAAAAAGTGGAGACGAAAGGATCATTACAATCTATAAATGGAAAAGAAGCAACAATGTAATCGATTAATTGAATCAAAGGAGAGCTAATAGCTTTATGGAGTTTAAAACTTGATCCGTATTCAGTATTGAGTCCTTCAAAAAAATCTGAAGTAGAGAGGTGGATCAAATTACTTACCGTAGTATGGTATTCCTCTTTTGCAGGTTTAGTCGTTTTCCATAATTGATCAAAAATAATTTTGTGCTGTTCGCTGCTGTTCGGTTTTAGAATTAATTTAAGAACTGCCACTATCAGTTGAACCTTATCCGACTTACTTACCGCTAAAGAGTCTGATGAAAGTATAGAGTATCCTTGCGATACCAGTCCTTCACCAATTGCTACAGCTTGATTTCTCACTCGAACCAATACAGTAATATCTTTCTGCTCGTAGTTTAAATCCATAGCTTGTTTTACCGAGGCAATGGTCTCCTCAACATAAAAAGGGATCTTATCTTCCTGTTTTCCTTCTTTTTGAATTGCTTTGATCTGAACATATCCCCCAGACTTTTTTATTTGCTGGCGACTTGCTTCACCATAAATGGACTGAATTTCAGGTGTGGACAAAGCATTGGTTACATAAGAAAAAAATGTATTATTAAAAGCTACGATGGCTTCATCAGATCGGTAGTTTATCTCTAAATTTTTAAACTCTGCTTCTATCTGAAATGGCTTGGAATCCTTATTTAATAAATGGATGAATTGACCGATATTTCCTCCACGCCATCGGTATATTGCCTGTTTGGGGTCTCCCACCAAAATAAGAGATCCTTGTTCTCCGGCTAAGGACTCCGATTCCAGAGCATTCCCTATTAAAGGAATAAGGTTAAACCATTGGAGTGTAGAGGTGTCTTGAAATTCGTCTAAAAAATAATGGCGATAACGCTCCCCTAATCGTGCATAGATATAGGGTGCCTCTTCTGCTTGAACTAGGGAACTGATTTTGTGATTAAATTCCCCGAGTAATCTAATTTCTTTTTCTTTTTGGAGTTGCTCTAATCCCAATTCTATCTGCTGTAAGATCAACCTTGGTGTCCAATATTTTATAGTTTTGCTCAGTAAAAGAGCATGCCCAACTTCTTTTTTAATTTTTAAAAACAAGGTATAAAAATCTGGAAGCAGCTCATCTATACACAACTTTTTATGGTTATCAGTAGCTTTTTTATAGATAAGAATCTCACCTCTAAGCATGGATTCAAGCTGATTGGTATATAGTTTTTCATAAGATTCTTCTTGAATCAAATCTAAGTGCTTGTGTAGAATTTGACGTTTAAAGTCTTCAGGCTCTAGATAGTTTTTATTCAATAACTCTATAAATTCTACAACCAAGTTTTTAATATTCTCTTGGGTGTCGTTTAGTGTACTTTCAAGTTGCTCTTGATCATTTTTGTGAGCCATTCTGTCTTTTTCTTTTAAATCTGCCAAGGGAATTCTGTCGTTTTCATTGAGCAATAAAAAGGCAAAATCATCCAAATCAGTTTGAACATCCCAACTCAAACCTTCTTGAACTTTTGAAAGACTTAACTTTAGGAGTAATTGGGTAATAAACGGATCCTCCCCTATTTGGTTAATGATTGACTGAACGACCTGTTCCAAAATGTTTTTTGTGTCCAATACCACCTCGAAATCTTGAGGAAGGTCGAATTCTTTTGCAAAGGTTCGCACGATTCGATGGGTAAATTTATCGAGAGTAATCACATCAAAACTCCCGTATTCATAGACAATATTACGGAGCATTTGCTCTGCTCTCTGGGTCAATTCAATTGCGTCTATTTGCAATGTATCCAAGAGATAAGTCTTAAGTTGAAAGTCCTTTGGGGAATCTTTTGACAAATCCTCTAAGGCTTCTAGTATCCTCGATTTCATTTCATTTACTGCCTTATTTGTAAACGTTAGACCAAGCATCTGTCGATAAGGGCGAGGTGATTTGCTCCCTAGAAGCTCTTGGAGGTAATACAAAACCAGGGTATAGGTTTTACCAGAACCTGCTGAAGCATTGATGATATGAAAATTGGAATGACTCATTAAAATTGATGCCTTTTTAAAAGTAATGCTTTTCAAAACTTAGACTCCAATTAAGAAAAGAAATTTTAATTTTGTATAAATCTTAAATAAAAAATTATGGCTTTTGAATTACCCGCTCTATCATACCAATACGATGCTTTAGAGCCTCATATTGATGCACGTACTATGGAAATTCACCATAGTAAGCACCACAAGGGTTACACTACCAATCTCAACAATGCAATTACTGATACACCGCTAGCGGATCAGTCCATTGAAGATATTTTAAAAAATCTAGATCTAAAAAATAAATCTGTTCGAAACAATGGAGGAGGATACTATAATCACCGACTTTTTTGGGAAGTAATGTCTCCAGAAGGAGGTGGGTTTCCCACTGGAAGTTTAGCTACTGCAATTAATAATGCATTTGGAAGTTTTGAAGAATTTAAATCTGCATTTGTAAAAGCTGCGGCTACTCAATTCGGTTCAGGATGGGCGTGGCTGTGCGTTCAAGCTGACGGAAATGTAGAGATTTGTGCATCAGCAAACCAAGACAATCCTTTAATGCCAGGGATCGGCTGTGGGGGAACACCTATACTCGGAATTGATGTTTGGGAACACGCTTACTATTTAAATTATGAAAATAGACGTCCAGATTATATCAATGCATTCTTCAATGTAATCGATTGGAATAAGGTGGCTTCACTTTACGAAAAGGGGGCTTAAAAAGTAGTCTAAAAAATAAAAGGGAGGAATAAATTCCTCCCTTTTGCCCCAAATCTTACCATGAACTTAACCTACTAATGTTCAGGTTTTGTAAATGTATTCTTCCCTACCTTTTCAACATTGCTCCATCGTTTAAAAGACATTTTTATAGATAAAGTGTATATTTTAATTATAGTGATAAATAAAAATGAGGAATAAATTCCTCATTTTTGCTCCAAATCTTAACATGAACTTAACCTACTAATATTCAGGTTCCATAAGAATTATTTATCGCTAAATTTTACAATAAAATAAGTCGATAAAGTTCAATTTTTATAGCCAAAGAACCTTAGTAAGCTCTTTTGTTATTCTTTTCGACAAAATTGATAAAGGCTCGATTCACAACCCTACAACCCCCAGCAGTTGGATAATCACCTGTAAAATACCAGTCTCCTAGATTTTTAGGACAGGATTTATGAAGGCCCTCAACAGTTTGGAATATAACTTCAACTTCAGCTTTTATGTGGTCGTTTTTTAGCAAGCTTGATATCTTATTTGAAATTTGTTCGTTGGAGTAAGAAGCATAAATTTTCTTGACATAGTTTGGTGGTGAAGGCTCTTTATTTTCAACACTTGTTTTACATTTTTTGTAAACCGATTGAATCACCTCATCGTATATACCATCATCTTGAAGTAAAGACAGTGTTGCTCTAAAAGCGATGAACTCTTCGAGCTTAGCCATATCAATTCCGTAACAATCAGGATATCTAATTTGGGGGGCACTGGATACTACGACGATCTTTTTAGGCCCTAGACGATCCAGCATCCGCAAAATACTTTTTTGCAATGTAGTCCCTCTAACAATGCTATCATCGATAATCACTAAATTATCTGATGCTTTAACTACCCCATAGGTAATGTCGTATACATGGGCCACTAAATCGTCTCGGTCGCTGTCTTCAGTTATGAATGTTCGAAGTTTAGCATCCTTAATTGCAATTTTTTCAATTCTTGGTTTAAGCGCTAAAAGCTTTGCTAATGCCTTGCTATTGGGTTGATCCGATTTAAATAATTCTTCATGTAAGATTTCTCGAACATGATCTTGTACTGCTCCTATGAGTCCGTAAAAAGAAGTCTCTGCTGTATTAGGGATGAATGAAAATACACTGTTTTCGAGATCCCCTCCTATAGCTTTATGAACCAATGGAAACAATGCTTTGCCTAAATCTTTACGCTCCTGATAAATCTCTGCATCACTTCCTCTTGAAAAATAAATTCTCTCAAAGGAGCAAGATCTTTTTTCTTGGGGCTCAATAATTTGCTTGATAGAAGTTCCCCCAACTTTTTTGGTAATTAATGCGTTTCCAGGTTCTAACTCTAGAACTTGATCGAAAGTAACATTGAATACAGTTTGGATCACAGGTCGTTCAGAAGCTACAACCACAATTTCATCATCTGAATAATAATATACTGGTCTGATTCCTACTGGATCTCTCAATACAAAAGAATCGCCATGACCTAGTAAACCAGCCATCGCATAACCACCATCCCAGTTTTTAGATGCCTTTCTCAAAATCTTTGATAGCTTTAGTCTTTCAGCAATCAGCGGGGAAGCTTCTTTTTTGGAATATCCTTCTTTTCTTAAATTTTTATAGATTTTGGCCACTGCATCATCCAAAAAGTGTCCAATTTTTTCCATCACCGTTATAGTATCGGCTTTTTCTTTAGGATGCTGTCCTAGATCTACAAGATTATCAAACAATTCATTTACATTGGTAAGATTGAAATTCCCCGCAACAATCAGATTTCTGTGCATCCAATTGTTTTGACGTAAGAAGGGGTGTACACTTTCAATATTATTTTTTCCAAAAGTTCCATAACGAACGTGGCCCAACATCAGCTCTCCTAGATAAGGCACTTTAGCTTTTAGTTCTTCTGGCTTTAAAGCTATGGTGGGGTCCTCATCAATTTCTTTTTGGATACGGGTATTGATAATTTTAAAAATCTTTTGAATGGGCTGTTGATCTGCGGAACGAACTCGGCTGATATATCGTTGTCCCGGAGACATGTCAAATTTAATACTTGCAAATCCAGCCCCGTCTTGACCCCTATTGTGTTGCTTTTCCATCAACAAATACATTTTATTGATTCCGTAAAATGTACTGCCGTATTTTTCCTTGTAGAAGGAAAGTGGTTTTTTTAATTGCAAAAGTGCAATTCCACATTCGTGCTTGATTGCATCACTCATCAGATTCTCATGTTAGTTCTATTTCAAATTCTGTCAATGATTTAAAGGCTTGTATTCTTTGTGCCAACTGCACAAAAGTCATTTTTTCTAAGGCTGATGTTCCAAATCCCTGAACTGTACATGAAGCTAAGGCAGATCCAACGATTACTGCGGTCTTCATCTCCTCAAAATTAATTTTTTTTCGTTGCACTAAATATGCGGTAAACCCTCCTATAAAGCTATCCCCTGCTCCTGTCGGGTCAAATGCCTCGTCTAAGGGCAGTCCAGGTGCACAGAAGATATTACTTCCATTGAACAACAAGGCGCCGTGCTCTCCTTTTTTGATAACTACATATTTTGGACCCATAGCCTGTAAGTCTTTTGCGGCTTCAACTAGCGAGTACTTTTGTGTCAGCTGTCTCGCTTCTTCATCATTAATTGAAATTACATCAACTCTTGCGATAAGTTCATCCAACTTTTCACGATAACTTTCGATCCAAAAATTCATGGTATCCATAACGATCAAATTGGGCTTTTGATCCATTTGATTCAACACTTCTAATTGAATATTCGGGTCTAAATTTCCCAATAAAACAACACTGGAATCTTTATAATTTTCTGGGACTTTTGGCTGAAATTTTGTTAAAACATTCAACTGTGTTTCAAGAGTGGTTCTTGTGTTGAGGTCGTTATGGTATTTACCACTCCAAAAAAAAGTCTTTTCCCCTTGGAGTTGATCGACTCCGTCAAGATTTAGATTTTTCTCTTTTAAAAGATTTAAGTGCTCTTCTTCAAAATCAGAGCCAATGATGGAAATCAAACCGCATTCTGTTTTAAAATGTGATGCTGCGAGTCCTATGTAGGTGGCACAACCCCCAAGAATTTTTCCTGTTTTACCGAAAGGGGTTTCAATTGCGTCGTAAGCTATAGTGCCTAAGACTAAAAGTTTGTTGTTCATGTTGCAAAAATAAAAAACTCTTTACGCCTCGGTGACATTATTTATAACAATTATCAAGTAAAAAAATTAGCAGTAGTATTCTTCTAGGGTTTTTGTTTTTCCATTTGTTCAAAAAAAGCGTCTGGAATGAGGTTTTTACTTTTGGCTGCCTGAACTGCTAATCGGTCGCATCGCTCGTTTTGTCTATGCATATTGTGCCCTTTAATCCACTGAAAATGAACGGTGTGCTTTCTGTAAATTATTAAAAATCGCTTCCATAAATCAGGATTTTTCTTGTCCTTAAAGTTTTTTTTCTCCCAATTAAAAACCCACTTTTTTTCTACAGCATCAACTACGTATTTTGAATCGGAATAAACTACGATCTCTAAAGGTGCTTTTTTTAGCGTTTCTAAACCTACTATTACCGCCAAAAGTTCCATTCTATTATTTGTAGTTCTAACAAAACCCTGAGAAAACTCTTTGACATAAGACATTACTTCCTATTCAAGTATAATTCCATACCCTCCAGGTCCCGGATTTCCAAGAGAAGATCCGTCTGTGTAGAGATAAACTGATCTTGACTTCATTTAGCCGTAGTCTTTAATAATTTCTCAATGACTAAAGGAAAGTGACGATGCTCCAATTGGTGAACCTTGGCTGCAATTTCGTCTACAGTATCTTGATTGGAAATTGAAACTTTTGCTTGAAAAATAGTTGTTCCTTCATCATAAGCCTCATTTACGAAATGGATAGTAATCCCTGTTTCTCTCTCTTTATTTACCTTTACAGCTTTGTGAACGTGACTTCCATACATTCCTTTTCCTCCATATTTGGGCAATAATGCAGGGTGGATATTAACGATTTTTTTTGGAAAAGACTTTATCCAATCTTCCCCTATTTTCCACAAAAAACCTGCTAAAATTATTAGGTCTGGTTTGATTTTTTCAACCTTTTTGAGCAACGTCCCATTGGTAAAGCTGGTTTTATCAAATACCACAGCTTCTAAACCGAACTGATCAACCCGCTTGATCACCCCAGCTGAAGCTTTATTTGTCAATACTGCACTTATAGCTACAGTAGTATCTTGTTCAAAAAAGCGACAAATTTCCTCTACATTAGATCCATTTCCTGAAGCTAATAAGATTATTCTTTTATTCATCAATATTGGGTTAATATGCAGTAAATATAATACATTACAATCCTACTGTTCGTGTGCAAATAAAATTTGAGTTGAATATTCAAGTCCTATTTAGCTTAATCATGCAAAGTTTTATATTTTTGCTCAAGATAATTTAACTAAACTAAATCATGTCAGATATTTCCTCAAGAGTAAAAGCCATCATAGTTGATAAACTAGGTGTTGACGAAAACGAAGTAGTTGCAGAAGCAAGTTTTACAAACGACTTAGGAGCAGACTCACTGGATACCGTGGAGTTAATCATGGAATTCGAAAAAGAATTTGATATTCAAATTCCAGACGACCAAGCAGAAAATATTGCAACGGTAGGCCAAGCGATTCAATTTATTGAACAAGCTGACTAATTAAGACATATGGAACCAAGACGTGTAGTAGTTACCGGATTGGGAGCCCTTACACCAATTGGCAATACCCTCTCAGCATATTGGGAGGGTTTACTTTCTGGTACAAGTGGTGCTGGTCCAATAACTTATTTTGATCCTACATTGTTTAAAACGCAGTTTGCCTGCGAACTTAAAAACTTTGATCCACTAGATCATTTAGACCGGAAAGAAGCCCGGAAATATGATCGCTTTGCACAATACGCTTTAGTAACTGTTGCTGAGGCTTTAAAAGACGCTTCCTTTCCTTTAGAAAAGGTAGACAAAGATAGAGTCGGTGTAATCTGGGGAGCTGGTATTGGAGGTTTGGAAACCTTCCAAAACGAAGTGCTGAATTTTGCGGCTTCAAATGAAAATCCAAGATTCAACCCTTTCTTTATTCCTAAAATGATTGCGGATATTGCTCCTGGTTTAATTTCTATTAAGTACGGCTTTAGAGGTCCAAACTTTGCTACTGTATCAGCTTGTGCATCAGCATCAAACGCCATGATTGATGCCTTAAATTATATTCGGTTAGGATATGCAGATGTGATGATTACTGGGGGTTCTGAAGCAGCAGTTACTAAGGCAGGAATCGGAGGATTTAACGCTATGCACGCTCTGTCAAAACGAAATGATCATCCTAAAACAGCTTCAAGGCCTTTTGACAAAGACCGAGACGGTTTTGTGCTTGGTGAGGGATCTGGAGCCTTAATTTTGGAATCCTACGAACACGCTGTTACCCGTGGTGCAACTATTTACGCTGAACTTGCTGGAGGTGGGCTTTCCGCTGATGCTCACCATATGACAGCTCCTCATCCAGAGGGCATAGGCGCTATCAAAGTAATGGAAAATTGCCTTCGCGATGCAAAGCTAAAACCTGAGGATGTAGATATTATTAATATGCATGGAACCTCAACTCCTCTTGGCGATATTGCTGAATCAAACGCGATCGTAGCGGTATTTAAAGAGCACACTTATAGAATGAATATCAACTCCACTAAATCCATGACAGGTCACCTACTTGGTGCAGCCGGAGCTGTTGAAGCCATAGCCTCTATCATGGCAATGAAACACGAAGTAGTGCCTCCTACAATCAACCACCAAACAGCGGACGAAGGAATTGATCAAAAAATTAATTTCACCTTCAACCATCCCCAAAAAAGAACCGTCAATGTGGCGCTTTCTAATACTTTCGGATTTGGTGGACACAACGCTTGTGTGGTGTTTAAAAAAATCCCTTAACTTAAAGTTGTGAAATTTTTAGATTACATACGAAATTCCCGAATGGAAACATCCGGGAGTTTTTTTATAAATCTTCAGAAAAAACTCAACATTAAAACCCAAAATAAAAAACTCTATAAGGAAGCTTTTACCCATAGCTCTGCAAATCATAAAACCACTGCTGGAGATCCTTTAAATTTTGAACGCCTAGAATATCTTGGAGATGCGATACTCAATTCTATAATTGCAGAGTTTCTCTTTAACTATTATTCTACAGCAAAAGAAGGTTCTCTGACCAAACTTAGGGCTAAAATTGTAAGTCGCTCTAAACTGAATGAAATTGGAAAAGAAATGGAACTTTACAGTATTGCAGAAATTTCAAATGACCTCAATACCTTTGGAGATAATATTCATGGTAACCTGCTTGAATCTCTTATCGGGGCACTTTTCATTGATAAAGGCTATAACAAAACCAAAGCATATGTCATTTACAATATTATATTACCTTATGTAGATATCGAAAGCCTAGACAGTTTAGTTCTTAGCCATAAAGCATTGCTGATAGAATGGGGTCAAAAAAAGAAGGAATCAATTGAATTTAAAACCAACCAAGATCAAGGATTAGACCCAAAAATCAATTATTCGTGTCAGATTATTTTTCAAAATAAATGTATTGCAAAAGCCAAGGCTTCCTCGAAGAAAAAAGCAGAGGAAAAAGCGGCTAAAATCGCTGTAAGAGTGCTTAAAATTAAACAGAGAATTGAATGAAATCAAACTCTAAAATTCATCTACTAAGCTATGAAGAAGATGATTTTCAGGATCATCTACTCGCCTTACACAGCAATTTAGAAGGGTATCAAATTGCTTTTTATCTCAACAAACATACTGATGCAGTATTTAAACGCGTAGAGGACATAAGCTTAAATGATAAGGAGGTGCGTTTTCCTTTATTTGAATGGGAAAATCCTCTTTTGGATGAAAATACCTCTCTTTTTTCAAATAAGTTCATCCAAGAAAAAACCCAAGACAGCGCAAATACTGGCGCATTATTTGACCTCCCTTTGAGAAATGAAGTATCTTTATTTCCTGAATTTAAACAAGTCGATTTTTTTATAAAATCAAACCATTTGGAAACTATACAATTTCTTATAAAACCAATGAGTTCTTGGGGGGCAGTCTCGATGGCTTATGAAGTGCCTTGCGAAAAAATTAAAACCCGATTGAACTTAATATTTGATTAATGAGCGTTATCAAAAAAACTAAAATTGTTGCAACTCTTGGTCCAGCAACTTCCTCTGCAGATGTGATCGAAAAAATGATCTTAGCAGGAGTAAATGTATTTAGGGTCAATTTTTCTCACGCCGATTACAATGATGTCAGTGAACGTATTCAAATGATACGAGATGTTGACAAAAAACTGAATACCAACACCGCCATTTTAGGTGATTTACAAGGACCCAAATTAAGGGTGGGAAAAATTGAGGAAGGAACAGTCGTCAATCCAGGAGATCGTGTTGTTTTTTCTACGGACGCTCCTTTTATAGGAAATGCTCAGAAAGCCTATATGAATTACCTAAATTTCCCAAAAGATGTATCCAAGGGCGAGCGTATACTTTTAGATGACGGTAAACTTATCTTTGAAGTAAGTGACACAAACAAAAAGAATGAAGTTGAAACTGTTGTAATTCAGGGAGGTCCTTTTAAATCTAATAAAGGAGTTAACCTACCCAACACCAATATTTCTCTTCCTGCATTGACGGAAAAAGATATTGAAGACGCTAAATTTATTTTTACTCAAGATATCGATTGGATTGCCCTTTCTTTTGTGCGTTTTAGCCAAGATTTGATTGACTTAAAAGAATTGATGGCAAAGCACACTGATCAAAATATTCCAATCATTTCCAAAATTGAAAAACCTGAAGCCATTGAGAATATCGATAAAATCATTGCTTACAGTGATGGACTTATGGTTGCAAGAGGTGATCTTGGGGTGGAAGTGCCTGCAGAAGAGGTTCCTCTTATTCAGAAGAGATTAGTTCTCCTTGCCAAAACTGCACGTATTCCTATCATTATCGCTACTCAAATGATGGAGACCATGATAGAAAGCTTGACCCCTACACGTGCAGAG